>DITJ01000005.1 GCA_002422795.1 Alphaproteobacteria bacterium UBA6187
CATGACCCATGGCGATACCATCATCAACTGCGATAGTGTTAAACTCTGCGGCAAAACAGCCTTCTGCTTCAATAAACTTTTTTACATGTTGGCCAATTGAATGTAAATGCGCGTGACCCGGCACGAACTGGGTGAAGGAATTGGCAATGGCAATAATCGGCTTGCCGAAATGCTCGGTGCGTGCGCCATTAGCGCGCCACAGGCTGCGTGCGCCTGCCATTCTTCTGCCGCCGGTGCTTTCTAAACTGCGTAATGTTATTTTTGGCTCTGCCATAGGAATTCCCTTTAATTTAGTAATAATCAAGGATTTTTATCATATATTACTTATAAAACATATAAAAAATTCTATCATTTTATTTTTAAGTAATATAGTTTTTTAAACCTTAAATTTTTAAATTCCAGGTAAAATAAATGGAGAGGAAAATGCTTAATTTAATTATTATTATTATAGTTTTAGCAATAGTTGTATTACTTGGATATGCCGCAACTAAACCTGATACATTTAATATACAAAGAACCTCCAGAATAAAAGCCACGCCTGAAAAAATATTCCCGCATATAAACGACCTGAAAGCGTGGCGAGCATGGTCACCTTATGAAAAATTAGATACGGAAATGAGAAAAACCTTAAAAGGCGCAGATAGCGGGGTTGGCTCTGTGTATGAATGGGAAGGAAACAGTAAGGCAGGGGTGGGGCGTGTCGAGATTATAGAAAGCATTGCGCCTTCAAAAATTGTAATGAAACTGGATATGCTTAAACCTTTCCAGGCACATAATATTATTGAATTCAGCTTTAAGGAAAAAGATTCCTATACTGATGTAACATGGTCTATGCATGGTAGCCAGCCTTACTTAGCCAAGGTTATGGGAGTGATTTTCAATTGTGATAAAATAGTTGGTAGCCAGTTTGAGGAAGGATTTACAAAGCTTAGGTCTATTGTTGAAAAATAAATATAAATTCTTCTTATTTTCCATCTACCAAATGCACTAGCATATCAAGTGAATTGGCAATTATAATCTGTTCCTGCTCAGAAAGGGTATTTAGTCGGTCGGCAAGAGTATTGTGTAATAGATGCGGGGTGGATTGTATAAATTCTTTACCCTTTCCTGTGATATCTACAAATACGGCGCGGCGGTCTTTTGTATCACGTGTGCGTTTAACAAGTTGTTTTTCTTCCAGGCGGTCAATAATCCCTACCATGGTACTGGGGCTAAGATGTATGTTCTTAGCTATTACTGCAATTGTCATTGCTCCATTTTCATAAAGCTCATAAAGGCATACCACCTGCGGAACGGTTATATCAGATAGTTTTATCAATCTCCTGGAATGCATATCAACAGCCTGCATTAGCTTGCGCATGGCTAGGATAATTCGCTTGTCATATAAAGATTTATGGGAATGGGTAATTGGCCGTTCCAGTAATTGATCTGCATTTATGGAGGCGGGTGGAGTGTTTATTTCCTGTATAGTCATGATAAATTCATATTTAAAATAATGCTGGTTTGAATCAATAATGCTTGCTTTGCATTATTGTATATATATAAATAACAGGGAATCATTTGTACACAAATTATATTAACAGCAATAATTGGTGGTGATGGCAATTACTTGTTACAATTCTCCATGCTATCTTAATTAGAACCAGTTGCAAAGCCAATAATCTACACTCTGGCAGATACTTACTTGCCTGAAATAGCATGATTTATAGGAGGAATTATGAAACTAACTAATAAATTTATTAATTCATCACTTATTTCCAAAACATGGAATAATTTAGCTTCCCGCATATCATTAATGGCGGCAAATAAAAAAGCTGAAATTGAATTCCAAAGCAATGGGGTGCTTACACTAGGTGTTGAAATAGAGCTGCAACTTATTGATAAATCTACAATGAACCTTTCTCCGCGAGCCGAAGAAATATTGAAGGCAGTTCAGCATCTTAAAAAGGTAAAACCTGAATTTTATCTTAGCACTGTTGAGGTTAATACCGGTATATGTGAAACAGTCCAGAAAGTTGAGCGGGATATACGTTCAACCTTTGCGGAGCTTAATCCTGCTGCAGATAAGCTCGGTATTGCATTTTCTACAACCGGGGCGCACCCATTTGCAAAATATTCAGATTGTATTATTTCCCAAACTGAACGATACCAGGAATTAATTGACAGGAACCAATGGCTGACACGCCGCATGACCGTCTATGGCCTGCATGTGCATTTAGGTATGGCTAGTGGCGATGAGTGTATACGCTATAATAATTTCTTCATGAATTTCATGCCGCATTTACTGGCGCTTTCTGCGAGTTCACCTTTCTGGCAAGGTGTGGATACCGGGCTTTCCTCATGCCGCCCTACAACTTATGAGGCACTCCCAACTGCCGGGCAACCTTATCATGTGCGCAATTGGAAAGATTTTGTAACATTATATGAATCCTTGAAAAAATGTGGCTCGATTAAAACACTGAGGGATCTCTGGTGGGACATGCGACCATCCCCTGGCTTCGGTACATTGGAAATCCGCGTATGCGATGGCTGCGCGACCTTATATGAAACCCTGGCTATTACCGCATTCATCCATGCACTTGCGCACTGGTTTGCAGATAATGGAAGTTGGCTGGAATCTGTTAATTCTCCGCCGCCTTGGGTATCACGCGAAAATAAATGGCGGACTATACGTTACGGATTAGATGCAGAATTAGTAATGAATATTGATGGTAAAACCAAATCATTACGAGAAGATATAAAAGAATGGGTAGAGAAATTAAAACCTTATACAGAAAAGTTAGGGTATCAGGAATATCTGGCAAACCTTCTGACTATTGTTGAAAATGGCACAAGTTCAAAACGCCAACTTGCCGTATATGACCGTAACCAAAGCATGGAAGATGTTGTAAAATACAACATTGAAGAGTATATGCATGGCAAGCCGCAATGGAAAAAACATGATGCTTACAATGATAACTTACTAGTAAATATACAAATGGATAAAGTTAAATATGCAAAACCAGTCTGAGATAAACGCAGTACGCAAGGGTGTATTGCCACGCCGTATCCGTGAATTTATGGAAACGGAATCAGCAAGTGGCGTTGTTATGATTATATTTGCATTATTTGCAATACTGGTCGCAAATTCACAGTTCGCATCAATATATAAGGAATTTATTTCCTCTCCTATATCATTTGGTTTTCAGGATAGCACAGTTACCGAGCCGCTAAAGAACTGGGTAAAAGATATTCTCATGGTTTTTTTCTTCCTGATTATCGGGTTAGAATTAAAGCGGGAAATGTGCGAGGGATTCCTTTCAAAGCGCGACCAGATATTACTGCCTTTATTTGCTGCGGCAGGTGGAATGTTAGTACCTGCCCTGATTTTCCTAGGGCTTAATTATAATAGTGCGGGAACTATCCATGGCTGGGCAATCCCATCCGCAACAGATATAGCTTTTGCGCTGGCTATCCTTACATTATTTGGCAAAGGCATTCCGCCTGCAATTAAAATTTTTCTTCTGGCCGTTGCTATATTTGATGATTTGGGGGCGATACTTATCATTGCAGTATTCTATAATGCCGGCCTTGCCGTTATGCCGTTAATACTTGCTGCTGGAGGCATAGCAGTGCTTGCCTTGCTAAACCGCGCGCATATATCGGTTATCACGCCATATATGCTGGTAGGAATATTTCTTTGGTTTTGTTTTTATTACTCCGGTATCCACACGACCCTTGCTGGCGTTATAGTCGGGCTGGCAATTCCAATGCGTGACCATGATTACAAATACCACTCACCTGTGAATGCGTGCATGCATTTCCTGCATCCGTGGGTAAGCTTTATAGTTCTGCCAATTTTTGCTTTTACCAGTGCAGGCGTTGATTTGAAAGGACTTAGCCTTTCAAGCTTCCTTGAGCCGCTACCGCTTGGTATTGCGCTAGGATTGTTTTTTGGAAAGCAGATAGGTATTTTCGGCACTTCATGGCTGTTGATTAAATCCAAAATGGTAAGTATGCCAGATAGTACAGGATGGAGGCACATTTATGCGGTATCAATTATTGCGGGAATCGGCTTTACCATGAGTCTATTTATAGGGATGCTGGCTTTTTCAGAGCCGCACTTGCAGGAGATGGTAAAGGTAGGGGTTATAAGCGGTTCATTACTTTGTATTATATTCGGAGTAATGGTTCTTAAAATTGTTACAAAAAAGAAGTGATGTTAAGTTAAATATATACTATATAGAATTAACTTAATCACTTGTTAGTAATATAGAAATGTTGCTATATCTGTTTATATAAAAACGCTTCTTATAAGTGCTTTACTAATATTATACTCATTCTGATTCTAATCGTCTGTTTGAATCGGTAATGAGTATATGCACGTTTAAAACGGCATGTTTCTTCCCTTGCCAAAACTACCCCTGTAATATATAATCCCGACCCGGTTATTTATATAAGATAGGGATTTAGCTTTGAGAAAAGAAGCCAGGACTTTTCAGGAAATGATTATGGCCCTCCAGCAATTCTGGGTGGATCAGGGCTGCGTTATACTCCAGCCTTACCATACGGAAGTTGGGGCTGGCACTTTGCACCCGGCAACTGTGCTGCGTGTGCTTGGCGATAAACCTTGGAATGTTGCCTATGTGCAACCTTCCATCCGTCCGAAAGACGGGCGTTATGGCGAAAACCCGAACCGCCTTCAGCATTATTACCAGTACCAGGTTATTTTAAAACCATCTCCTGATAATTTACAGGATTTATACCTTGAAAGCCTGAAAGTGATAGGCGTAGATTTAATGAAGCACGATATCCGCTTTGTTGAGGATGACTGGGAAAATCCTACAGTAGGCGCATGGGGGCTTGGCTGGGAAGTATGGTGTGATGGCATGGAAGTTTCACAGTTTACATATATGCAGCAGGTTGGCGGTATTGATTGTTTCCCGGTTGCCGGTGAGCTTACTTATGGGCTTGAGCGCATAGCCATGTATCTGCAAGGCGTAGAAAGCGTTTATGATATACGCTGGAACGAAACCATGACTTATGGCGATATATTCAAGCAGGATGAACAGCAGTTTTCTGCGTTTAACCTTGAATTTGCAAATGTTGAGATGTTATTCCGTCATTTTGATGATGTGGAAAAACAATGCCTGGATTTATTAGATAAAAACCTGCCGCTTCCGGCATACGACCATTGCCTGAAAGCCAGTCATTTCCTTAACCTGCTTGATGCAAGGGGCGTTATAGGTGTAACTGAGCGGGCATCTTATATCGGAAGGGTTCGGAATCTGGCGAAGAGTTGTTGTGAGAAGTGGGTTGAGGTTTAGAACTTAGAACTTGGAACTTAGAATTAATTCTAAGTTCTAAATATCCAAGTTCCAAGTTCTATTTTTACGGAGTAAAAAAAATGATATTAACAATGCTTAAAAGCAAATTGCACCGGGCTACTGTAACCGAGGCGGATTTGCATTATGAAGGCTCTATAACCATAGATGAAGACTTGCTGGAAGCCGCAAATATGCTGGTTTATGAGCAGGTGGATGTGCTTAACATCAATAATGGCGCACGTTTTACAACCTATACCATACCTGGAAAAAGGGGCAGTGGTCAAATATGCGTGAACGGCGCAGCGGCAAGGCTGGTGCAGAAAGGTGATTTAGTTATCATTTGCACTTATATGCAAATTGATGAAGAAAAAGCAAAGAAATTTGCTCCGAAGATTGTGCTGTTGGATGAAGAAAATGGAATTAAGTAGTTAAATGAACCCTCACCCTAGCCCTCTCCCAGTGGGAAGGGGATTCACAGGTGCCGTGCTTCTACTCAAGGTTTGAGGCAAGGTATCCGTATAGTTCCCTCTCCCTGAGGCTTGCAGACCGAAAAAACAGTACATAGGTACTGTTTTTTCTAGTGCAAGGGGTTAGGGTGAGGGGGATTCTTTGTTGTTTAGACATAAATCCCCCTCACCCGGATTTCTTACCAATTTTGAAGAAAAAATTGGAGAAATCCGCCCTCTCCCTCAAGGGAGAGGAAACTGCACAGCTTATTCGACACAACTGCTTTGCAAAAAGGCAAAAGCATAAATACATTAGCCTCATATAAATTATAAGGCAGTAAAATTAATAAAGGTACTATATGGCAGAGTTACTGCTTGAACTATTCAGTGAAGAAATACCATCAGGCGCGCAAACCCGCGCTATAGAGGATTTTAAAAAGATTTTTTCTGCAAAATTTGCAGCAGCAGGGATTGCCTATAAAAATATTGAATGTTACACCACACCAAGGCGTGTTACTATTGTGGCTGATGGCTTGCCGCTTGCGCAGGAATCTAGTGTTGAAGAGCGCCGCGGGCCAAGGGTTGATGCTCCACCCCAGGCAATAGAAGGCTTCCTTAAATCAACCGGGTTAAAATTAGAGCAACTTGAAAAACGCACAACAGAAAAGGGTGATTTTTATTTCGCGATTATAAAACAAGAGGGCAGGGCGGTATCAGAGTTTTTGGTTGAAACCATCCAGGATGTAATATCAAACTATACCTGGCCTAAATCCATGAAATGGGGCTCTAGCAATATCAGGTGGATACGCCCGCTGCATAGTATAATATGCCTATTTGAAGGGAGTATATTGCCTGTAAGTTTCGGGCATATTAATGCTAGTGATAAAACGCGCGGTCACCGCTTCCTTGGAAATGAAGAATTTACAGTAGCGAATTTTGCAGATTATGAAGCAAAACTCCGTAAGCATTATGTTATTTTAAACCAGGAAGAGCGCCAGAGGATCATTAAAAAAGAAGCTGATAGGCTTGCTGCGGAAGTTTCTGCCCACGTAAAACCAGATGATGGCCTGCTTGTTGAAACCGCCAACCTGGTTGAATGGCCTGTGCCATTGCTTGGCCGTATTGAAGAGCGTTTTATGGCGGTTCCGCCTGAGGTGCTGATTCTCACCATGCGCTCACATCAGCGTTATTTTTCACTACTTACTTCTGAAAAAATTCTTGCCCCATATTTCATAACTGTTTCGAATATCATTTCAAATGATGGCGGTGTGCAGATTATGAATGGTAATGGCCGAGTGCTACGTGCCCGCCTTGAAGATGCAAAATTCTTCTGGGATCAGGATAGGAAAAACAGCCTGGAATCGCGCGTTGATGGTCTTAAAAAAGTGATATTCCATGCGCGTCTTGGTACTGTTGCACAGAAAGTTGAGCGCATAGTAGAACTTGCTGGAGAAATCTCCACCTGGGTTCCGGGGGCGGATAAAAAATTAGCCCAGCGTGCTGCAAAATTATGCAAAGCCGACCTTGCAACCGGTATTGTAGGCGAGCTGCCTGAATTACAAGGGCTTATGGGCAGCTATTATGCAGTTCATGATAAAGAAGATGCTGCCGTTGCTGCTGCTATAAAAGAGCATTATAGCCCGGTGGGAAGCTCTGATTCATGCCCGGAGGCGCCTGTTAGCATATCAGTTGCTATATCTGATAAAATAGATACGCTTGTTGGTCTGTTTGCAATTGGTGAAAAGCCGACTGGTTCACGCGATCCATATGCGCTACGCCGCGCTGCCCTTGGTGTTATCAGGATAATTCTTGAAAATAACTTGCGTATTCCGCTTAAAACTCTTCTGGAAAAATCTGTAAGTAAATACCAGGGGCTTGCAACACCAAAAAATATAATTGCTGAAATAATGGAATTTTTTGCTGACCGCCTGCGTGTGCTATTAAAAGAGCAGGATATAAGGCACGATATAATTGAAGCCGTGTTCAATGAAGGTGGTGAGGATGATTTAACGCGCTTGGTAAACCGCGCAAAGGCACTTTCTAATTTCCTTAAAACAGAAGATGGAGGCAATTTGCTTGCAGCATATAAACGTGCAACCAACATTGTGGAAATTGAAGAAAAGAAGGATAAAATATCTTATCGTGGACAGCCTGATAAATCAATGTTACAGGAAGAGCCGGAAAAAATTATCTTTAACCTTTTCAGCGACCTAAAGCCTGTTATATCGGATGGTTTAAAAAGTGAAAATTTCGAAGCGGTAATGCAGGAGCTTGCAAAATTACGTAAGCCAGTAGATAGTTTCTTTGATAATGTTAAAGTGAATAATGAAGATGCAGCTTTGCGCAAAAACCGCCTGTTAATTCTAGCTCAATTCCGTGAATTCCTGAATGATGTTGCTAATTTTAGTAAAATTGAAGGATAGCTTTTAGAAAAACAGGAGTGTTTAAAATTATTAAAATATCTGATTTTCCCAAAGAAAAACTATTATTTCTTGCATGTAGCATAATCACTATTTTAGGCGCCTTGTTTATAAGGCTTCGTGGCCTTGATGATTTATATTATTTTTCGGATGAAGTTTGGCATCTGGTTGTAGCCAGTAAAAGAACCATAGCCGAAGTTCTGGAATATAATTTCCAGCAGGAAGTACATCCCCCACTTTCCCCGCTTATCTGGCATTTCATGCTTAAAATTAGCGATAATATATTATGGATACGCAGTGCATCATATGTTCCGGCTATATTACTGATTCCAACCTTATATATATTAGGAAATCTTACAATAGGCAGGGCTGCCGGTTTTACCATGGCTGTAATTGCAGCCTTTGGTGCATTGGATATAAATTCCGGCGTTACAGTTCGTGCGTATCCGTTAATGCTGCTTGCGTTGGCATGGGCTGGCATTTTTATGTATAAATATATAGCTAACCAAAACAAAAAATACCTTGTCTGGTATTTTGCTATGGTATTTATCGCAATAGAATTAGTACACTCGGCAGCCTTCCTTATTATTCCTTATGGTTTACTGCTTATGTGGGATGCTTATAAGAAAAAATCAAAGAAAGAGTTTCTGGTTATAACTTTTGGGCATATGTTCCTGGCGGCCTGCACAGTTGGATATGCATATATTATAAAAAATTATTATGGCTTCGAAGGAAATTATGGCTATTTCTTTAGTAGCGCAGATATTTTTGATTACTTATTAAATTCCCTGCGTATTACTATTGCATTTTTAAGAAAGCTACTTTCTTTAGGTGATGGCAATGTATCTTTCTATATATTCTCATTCTTGTTGGCTGTTATGCCATTTATTTTAATAAAAAATAAGCGGCAAGATTTACTATGTATCGTATATATACCACTAATATTAGTAATTATTACCAATTATTTGGTGATTTACCCGTTTCCTATCATAATGAGAAATAACTTATTCTTATTCATACCTTTTTTACTTTTATTTGGCTTTATTGCACAGAAATTATATAATTTTCTATTAAAATATATCAAAAATGAACATCATTTTTTGATAACAGCTTTTATTGTAATAGCTATTCCACTAATTTGGTTTGTGCATGATTTCAGGAACCCATATGTAGGATCTACAAAAGCTGTAGGGGAATATTATATTCCTAAGAAGCAATTCCAAAGATACCTCAATTATGTAAATGCGCTTAAAAAGGACGGCAATATTCTGGTATTGGAAAATCAAATGATTTGGTATTTCAATTATTTAGAAAGGGAAAGCGCAAAAGTTGAATATTTAACTGACCATTTAGGACATTTTAAAAGTGATAATTATGAATTCTATTTTAGTGGCTTTCCAGGAAGGCAAGCTGATATTTTATTATCATATTATGATCTGGAAAAGTTTGCGTCTGATTTATTAGTGGAATTGAAGAAAAATGGGCGTTTGGCTAATGTAAAGAATATTATATATAGCCATATTGGAGGGGATTATACAATCCTAGGCGGTGTAATGAAAACGGGGATTATATTGCAAAATAACCCAGGGAGGCAATTAACTGCTCCACCTGAAAAGAAGAGTGAATTTGATCTCATAAAAGAAATCATTACATCTAAACAGGTTAATATTAAAGTATATGAAAGATCAGCTACTAACAGTTATATTACCATTGTTGGCATGACACCTGAATTTTTAAAAGAAAACATTATTGGAAAAGAATTTATAGATGTAAAAACTCTATTAAAGAAAAGACTAGTTGGTAATTAAATTATATAAAAAATATGAAAATTAACATAACCCAGCTGCCGAAAGAAAAATTATTATTCTTTGCATGCAGTATTATTACTATTTTAGGGGCGTTGTTTGTCCGGCTTAATGGCCTTGGCGATTATTATCTTTATTCAGATGAAGCCTGGCACATGGTTGTTGCAAGCCAGAAAACTTTAGCCGGTCTTATAGATTATAATTTCCGCGAAGAAATACATCCTCCGCTTTCTACGCTTATCTGGCATATTATGCTTAAAATAAGCGATAATATATTATGGCTGCGCAGTGCCGCTTATATTCCGGCTATATTATTAATTCCATCAGCATATATATTAGGTAATTTATTAATAGGCCGCGCTGCCGGTTTTGCTATGGCGGTTATCGCGGCTTTTGGGATGATTGATATAAACCCCGGCGTTGTAATCCGCGCATACCCTATGATGTTGCTTGCGCTGGCATGGGCTGGCATTTTCCTGCATAAATATATAGCAAACAGGCAGCGTAAATATCTGCTGTGGTATTTTATTTTAGCATTCGCATCCATACAATTGGTTCATTCCGCAGCATTTTTAATAGTGCCGTATGGTCTATTGCTTATGTGGAATGCGTATAAGAACAAAGATAAGAATGGTTTTTTAATTATATTATTCGGGCATTTATTCCTTGTATCTTGCCTGCTTGGATATATTGGTATTTTAAAGTTCTTTTATGGCTATGAAGGCAGCTATGATTATTTTCTTATAGTAAATAATTTGTCAGCTTATCTGTGGGATGTTTTCCGTATTATTATAATGTTTTTAAGGGAAATGTTACCTGTAGAGATTAATAAAATATCTTTTTATATATTTTCTTTATTCTTAATTTCCGCCCTTTCTTTCCTTATAATAAAGGAGCGTCTGGATTTATTATGTATTATTATAGCGCCGCTGGCATGTGCGGTGATTGCTAATTATTTTCTAATATATCCTTTTAGCGGCATAGTAAGGAACCATCTATATTTATTTATACCGTTCTTATTGTTATTTGGTTTTGTCGCCCAGAAATTATATGAATTTATATTAAAATTCGTAAAGAGTGAGTATCATTTTCGGGTAACAGCCTGCGCTGTGATAGCAATTCCACTTATGTGGTCGGTATTGGATTTTAGAAATAGTTATTTGAAATCCCCAGGTTCGCTTGAATTTTATACGCCAAAGCAGGAATTTAACCAATATCTTAAATATGTAAATGCGCTTAAGAAAAATGATACTGTAATGATACTTGAGCATGAAATGATATGGCATTTCCTTTATTTGGAAAGGGATAGTGCGAAAGTTGAATATCTTACTGAAAATTTAGGTCACTTTAAAAGTGATAATTATGAGTTTTATTTTTGCGCCTTTCCTGGAAGGGATGCTAATACTTTGCGCTCATTTTATACATTTGAAAAATTCTCTTCCGATTTGCTAGATGAATTAAGTAAAAACGGCAGGCTGCCTTCAATAAAAAACATTATATATACACATATTGGCGGCAACTATTCATTTTTTGGTTCAATGTTAAGGATGGGGATAAAACTCAATCAGAATCCTTCAATGAAACTTACATTTAATGGTAATCCCAATGAAAAAAATGAATTTGATTTAATACAGAAGATTATAACATCCAATCAGGTGGTACCCAAAATATATAAAAAATCCCCAAGTTCAGAAATTTATATTACTATACTTGGTATGACGCCGGAATTTGTTCGGGAGAACATTTCCGGGAAAGAGTTTATTAATAAAAGTGAAGTGCGTAAAAAGATGGTTTTGGGGAAGTAGGCGGTATTATTAAAGAACGTTAGCTTTATACCAATTCATTATCAAAACAA
>DITJ01000085.1 GCA_002422795.1 Alphaproteobacteria bacterium UBA6187
GGAAACAAAAAGTAAGGCAGATTTTTTCTTTAGATGCGCCGATAAACGAAGATGAGGGCAGCTACCATGATATTATTGCCGACCCTGCCAGCAATATTGAAGACCTGACAGACCTTAGAAAGAACCTAGCCTCGCTTGATAAAGAAATCCAGAAACTTCCTCATAAATTAAGAACGGCCCTTATCCTGTTTGCCGTGGAAGAATACTCGCAGGAAAAATGTTCGGAAATATTAGGTGTTAGTATTAAAACCGTTGAAACCCGTGTGTATCGGGCAAGAAAAATATTAGCGGAGAAAATTGCTAAGAATTTTTGAGGGGAAATAGTTTATGTTACGTATAATGTATATAGTAAATTTACAACGGAAAAGCCATACTTTACAAGGTATTGTAATAAATTGATTATTACAGAAATATAGGGTACAATGGCATTATGGTAAAAATTAACAACATTTTTGCAGTTTTGGTGGTTTTGTCTCTGGTTTTTGCGGGTATACCGCAAAGTGGGAGAGCTTCTACTATGCAGCCATGCCCCATGGAAGCGAGTCAGATGGATTCGGCAAACTCTGATAATGCTGCAACTCCTTGTGCAAAATGCCCTGAAATGACTAAGCAACAAAAATCAAATGGCAATTGCTGCGGAGATGATGCGTGTTCAAAGCAATGTAGCTCTATGAGCGTATCAAGTGTTTCAATGCTCGGTAGCTCACTTACAGCCAACTATCCGGTTATCAAGGAGAATGCTGTAGCTTTTTATAATACGTTATTTAATTCTTCTTTCCTAAATACCCAAGACCGCCCACCTAAATCCCTTACACTTTAGGGGTTAGTGTATCCGTAATCCGGATGTTTCAGGCAATCATAATCCGTACACATTACACATCCCCTTTTAAGCAACGTACCGCAATTATTTGCGGCAACACTCGTGTATTTGAGGGATTTATGTTTAGGTATTTATTAATAACAGCACTACTATTTATAGGCGCAGTACACCCGGCTCTGGCAGAAGAACTTACTGCTAAGGCGCCGGATAACTTTACCGCTCTAGAAGAAAGATTGCGCCAGCATCCGGAGATTGAGGCTTATGCCAGCCGGGTAGAGGCATCAGAAAGCTATTCCAAAGGGGAATTAGTCTTGCCTGATCCCATGCTCTTTTTTGAACAAAGAGATTACCGTTTCAATCCAAGTATGGGAGGCGGGAGCGGAGATACCATGCTTGGTTTCCAGCAGGACATTCCAAGATTGAGCTTGCGTGAGGCGCGATCTGGTAAAATACGGATTGAATCAGGAAAAAACCAATTATTAAAGGATTATGCTTTTGCGGCAATGAAGGCCAAAATGATTATGGCATTTGCCAACCTAGAGAAAATAAAGGAATTGCGTACTATAGCAAAAGAACAGGAAAAGCTGCTTAAAACACAAAGACAAAGCCTAAAAGGAAATGTTGCTGCCAACCGCGCCGGATTTTCAGAGCTTTCAATGACTGATGCCGAGCTTCAGGAAATAAGTATTACCCTATCCGAACTGCAGGAAGAACATCATGGAATGGAGGCAATTCTTATAAATTTATTAGGCGAAGTTCCGAGTATAAAACTGCCACCTATCAAGATGCTGGCTTGGGATAATAATACGAATAACACCTATCCTGTTGCAATAGCCTCTTCAGACATTGATATGGCCAATAAAGAAGTAGACGTCCGTGAGGCGGAGTATGGACCGAATTTTCAAATCAGGGGTAGTACTGGACGTATGGATAATGGTGATAGTGGTGGAAGTGTCATGCTGGGCATCAGTATTCCGTTATGGGCATCAGAAAGCCAGAAGCCAAAGCTTCAGGGAGCAAAATCTTCTCTTAGGGCGGCACAATTTGATCAGGATATGATACGGCGTGAAGTTATACAAAAACTCACTCATATGAGCGCACAGATTGAAAACAGCGCTACAAAAATTACCTTACTTGATAAAAAAGAGTCGTTACTAGAAGACTCAGCAAAGGCTGCTTCCAGGGAGTATGAGGCAGGCAAGGCAGATTTTTCTGTCATCCTTAAAGCCAGACGTGAGGCTTTTTCAGTCGCGGCACAAAACGCAGGGGAAAAAGCAAAACGTATAGCACTCATTGCTGATTTTAACCATTATATCATGCAAGGAGAGTAGCCATGAGCAAAAATAAAATCATTATTATTATGGGATGTGTTTTAGCAGTATCCTTACTGTTTCAAGGCTATAGAGTATTCTTTCCTTCGCAAAATAATGCAGCTGACAATATGTCTGGCAGCATGGAAACCGCTGCAAAATACACCTGCCCTATGCATCCGCAGATTATTTCCGATACTAGAGGTCAATGTCCTATTTGCGGCATGGATATGGTTAAAATTGGCCATAAGCATGGGGAAACCAATTCCAGCACGGCTCCTCAGGATAGTACGGAGCCTAAAGTTCTTTATTGGTATGATCCGATGCGGCCGGAGCAGCATTTCGATAAACCCGGTAAATCTCCCTTTATGGATATGCAGCTCGTACCAAAATATTCTGATGAAGTGGGAGAGATAGCAACAGGAAGTAAACCGGTTATCTCCATAAGTGCTGAAAATATCCAGAAAATGGGGGTGCGCACCGGCAAAGCCATACAATCCGTGCTGGGTGGAGGGCTACGTGCTACCGGTGTTATAATAGAAAATGAACGCACCAGGCAAGAGTTATTCAGTCAGGTTGAAGGGCGTGTAGATGAATTAAAATATAGTGCCATGGGTGATAAAGTAAAAAAGGATAATCTGTTTTATACACTCTATAGCCCGGAACTTTTAGCACTCCAGAATGACTATCTGGCAGCATTAAATAGTGGCTATAAAGACCTTGCCGCAAGTGCACGCAAACGCATGAAGTTACTTGGTGTTGATGATAAGGTGATAGAGACTCTGACAAAAACCAGAAAGGCCTACGACAGGGTTCCATTTTATATACCAATAGATGGTATTCTGGGGCAGCTTGAAATTCTTAACGGTTCGTATCTTAAGGTGAACAGCCGGATTGGACAGATTCAGGATTTATCTACTGTTTGGGTCGAGGCTGCAATTTCTGAAAAAGATTTAGCTAAGATTAAGGAAGGTGATACTGCTAAGGTCACGGTCTCTGGTGGCAAATCGGCATTAGAGGCAACGGTGGATTATATTTATCCTACTGTAAATCCCGAAACACGTACAGGTAAAGCAAGGCTGGTAGTAAAAAATCCGGATTATTTATTAAAACCTTCCGGATATGTAACTGTAGAATTCTCTACTGCTTCTACTGAACGTTTAACAGTACCAAACTCTGCCATATTACGGGAGAGTAGCGGTGAGCATGTTATTGTGTCTTTGGGAGGCGGTAAGTTTCAGGCACGTGATGTGCAAACTGGTGCCATTTACGATGGACGCACGGAAATCCTGCAAGGGCTTGCAGAAGGTGAAGAGATTGTTATGAACGGTCAATTCCTAATCGATTCAGAGTCAAATCTTCAGGAGTCACTAGACAAAATAGGTGGAGGTAGCGATGAAAGCAAATAACCTGGCACACGATCCAACAAAAACCTTCATTGCACGGGTCATTGAGTGGTCAGTACATAATCCGCTATTGGTTTCAGTTTTTGCGCTAATTATTCTGGTAGGCGGGACTTTTGCAATCCAGCGTACACCACTTGATGCCATTCCGGACTTAAGCGATACACAAGTTATCATTCGTACCGATTTTGCAGGACAATCACCGCAGATTATTGAGGATTTGGTTACTTACCCGCTTTCCAGCGCTATGTTAGGACTGCCTAAAGCTAAGGTTGTGCGCGGTTTCTCAATGTTTGGGGCATCATTCGTCTATGTCATTTTCAAAGATGGAACCGACCTTTACTGGGCGCGTTCACGTGTAATAGAGGCGCTTTCCAGAATTCAATCGGATTTGCCGCCCAACGCCAAAACACAGATTGGCCCTGATGCCACTGGTGTTGGCTGGGTATATCAATATGCGCTGGTTGACAAAAGTGGCAACCATGATTTGTCACAGCTACGTTCACTACAGGACTGGTTCCTTAAATTTGAGCTGGCAACGGTTCCCGGCGTAGCGGAAGTAGCCAGTGTCGGAGGATTCGTCAAAGAATACCAAGTCTTGGTTGACCCAATAAAATTACGTGCTTATGGCATACCGCTGATGAGAGTTGAGGATGTAATAAAAACATCCAGTAAAGAATCTGGTGGCCGTGTTATTGAACAGGCTGAAACCGAGTTTATAGTGCGCTCTAAAGGCTATGTAACCAAAGTAGAAGATTTAGAAAAACTGGTACTAAAAGCCGAAGGAGGTACGCCGGTTTATCTATCGGATGTTGCCCGTGTTATAGAAGGCCCTGAATTGCGGCGAGGTGTAACGGAACTAAATGGTGAAGGCGAAGTAGTAAGCGGAATAATCGTCATGCGACCAGGTGGCAATGCTCTCAATGTAATTAAGACTATAAGGCAAAAGATTGAGTCTCTTAAACCAGGACTTCCAAAAGGTGTGGAAATAGTACCTGTATATGACCGCGCACCATTAATAGAAGGTTCGGTGAAATATCTCACTCACAAGCTGATTGAGGAAGCGGTCGTGGTATCACTGGTGTGCCTAATTTTTCTATTGCATGTCCGTTCATCTTTTGTGGCAATTGTTACACTACCACTTGGCGTATTGGCTGCGTTTATTGTTATGTCATGGCAGGGTATTACAGCTAATATTATGTCGCTGGGAGGCATTGCCATTGCCGTGGGTGCTATGGTGGATGCTTCCATTGTCATGGTAGAAAATGCCCACCGGAAACTATCCGAAATGACAGATGATGCTACCATACAGGAAAAAACAGATGCCCTTATTTTAGCTGCGAAAGAAGTCGGCCCGGGCCTGTTCTTTTCGCTGCTGATTATTACGGTTTCCTTCCTGCCGGTATTTGCGCTTACCGGCCAGTCGGAACGGCTGTTTTCACCGCTTGCTTTTACAAAAACTTATTCGATGGCGGCGGCGGCCATTCTTTCGGTAACTGTAGTGCCGCTTTTGATGTTATGGTTAATTCGTGGTCGTATCCTGCCGGAAAATAGTAACCCGATAAACCGTTTTTTTATTAATATTTACCAGCCAGTTCTGGCTGCTGCACTCAAAGCAAAATGGCTAACGATTGCTATTGCCGGTGTCTTTGTCATAAGCATGGCTATACCCATCTGGCGTACCGGAAGTGAGTTCATGCCTGCACTTTATGAGGGTGATTTGCTTTACATGCCTATTACCTTACCCGGTGTATCCATCACCAAAATGAAGGAAATTCTGCAAACTACCGATCGCGCTATCAAGACTGTCCCTGAGGTGGAAACGGTTTTCGGTAAAGCCGGACAGGCGGAAACTGCTACCGATCCTGCGCCTATTTCGATGATTGAAACATGGATACGCCTAAAACCCAAAGACCAATGGCGCAAAGGTTTGACAACGGACATGCTGATTAAAGAATTAGATAGCCTGACCAAAATGCCGGGGTTGGTTAATAGCTGGGGTTATCCTATCAAAACCCGTATTGATATGGTGACTACCGGTATCAGGACACCTGTGGGAATCAAAATATCCGGCGGGGATTTGAATGTTATTGGAAAAATCGCCTTACAGGTGGAACAGGCAGTAAAAGATATTCCAGGTACACGTTCAGCATTTGCTGATCGTGTAGTGGGAGCAAAATATCTGGAAATTGACCCGAATCGCTCTACGATAGCCAGATATGGTATAGACATTGGCACTGTGCAGGATGTCATCGCTACGGCGATGGGTGGCATGAAGCTTAGTGAATCCGTACAGGGGCGTGAACGTTATGGCATTATGCTGCGTTATGACAGGCCATTCCGTGAATCTATTGAAGATGTGAAAGACATTCTCGTAGCTGCACCTGGTGGTGCACAGATACCGCTTGGAGAATTAGCCACCATTAAAATCACTAACGGCCCACCTATGATTGTTTCTGAAAATGCAAGGCTAAACGGCTGGGTGTTCGTTGATATTACCGGGCGTGATATTGGTTCTTATGTTGCTGATGCCCAAAAGATTGTAGCAGAAAAAGTAAAACTTCCGGCAGGCTATTCTGTTGGCTGGTCAGGGCAATTTGAACAAATGCTGGAGGCACGTGCAAGGCTTAATATTGCCATTCCTGCCACCATTGCCATCATTTTCTTATTGCTCCTGATACATTTTGGCAGGTTGGATCGAACGCTGATAGTTATGCTATCCCTGCCTTTTGGTCTGATAGGAGGCGTGTGGATTCTGTATCTTGCAGGTTATAATTTCTCTGTTGCTGTAGCAGTAGGCTTTATTGCGCTGGCTGGTATAGCTGTAGAAACTGCGGTAGTTATGCTGATTTATCTCGACCAGCAAGTTAGAAACCACCCACCCAAAAATACGCAGGAATTGTTTGATGCTGTGATGCATGGGGCAGTATTACGTGTGCGCCCAAAACTTATGACCGTCTGTGTTATTATAGCCGGACTACTCCCGATATTCTTAACTGATGGACTGGGTTCAGATGTGATGCGCCGTATTGCCTTGCCTATGGTAGGTGGAATGATAAGCACCACATTGCTTACATTAATAGTCATCCCAGTGGTGTATTTTATTTATATTGGACGTTCAATAAAAACATTAAAAAAATTTGAGGGGTGAGACCATTCTGTGCGTATAAGCTGCATAGAATGGTCAAAACCCGTTGGAGCTTATAATGAATCTTAAAACAATAATATTATTTTTAGGCAGTATGTTTCTTGCCTCGCAAGCATTGGCAGGTACATATAACCTGGATATTGCCCGTCAGGATGTAAACATCCTCGGCAAACCTTTGAAGAAAATAACGGTGAATGGCACAATACCTGGCCCGACATTGCACCTTACTGATGGTGAGGATGTTACTATTAACGTAACTAATCACTTAAATGAAGATACTTCCATACACTGGCATGGTATTTTGCTTCCTGGTGAAATGGATGGCGTTCCTGGCCTGAATGGTTTTCCTGGCATTAAGCCGGGTGAGACATTTACTTATCGCTTCAAAATAAGGCAGACAGGAACATATTGGTATCACTCCCACTCAAATGGTCAGGAGCAGGAAGGTGAGTATGGCGCAATCGTTATAAAGCCAAAAGGCAAAGACCCTGTAGTTGCCGATAAAGATTATGTGGTTTTACTTTCTGACTTTTCGCCAGAGGATGCAGGCACGATTCTTGGCAATTTAAAGATGGATTCTTCTTATTATAATTATGCCCAGCGCACCATTGGTGATTTTTTCCATGATACAAAAACAATGGGCTTTAAAGCTGCATGGAAAAATGCCACAGATTGGGGCAAGATGCGGATGTCGCAGTCAGATTTATCTGATGTAACTGGTTATACTTTTCTTGTGAACGGTAAAACTCCAGATCAAAACTGGACTGGTATATTCAAGCCGGGCGAACGGGTGCGATTGCGGTTTATTAATGCCTCCGCTATGTCATTCTTTGATGTACGGATACCTGGCCTTAAAATGTCTGTTGTTGCTTCAGATGGACAAAATGTGGAGCCTGTACCAGTGGATGAATTCCGCTTTGGTGCGGCTGAAATATATGATGTGGTTGTAACCCCGAAAGAAGATAAAGCCTACACAATTGTAGCGGAACCCATAGACCGAACAGGTTTTGCGCTTGCAACTCTGGCTACCAGGGAAGGTGCGAGAGGTGAAATTCCACAGCACAGGGAGCGTGCGTTACTGACTATGGCCGATATGAACATGGATGAAATGATGAAAGACGATCCTAATATGGATATGTCCAATATGTCCATGGAAAGCGGCTGGGCAAAAGGAACTCCTATGGGTCAAAAAGCACTTGATTATGCCGACCTCCGTTACTTGGGAACACAGCAAGATATACGCAAGCCACAGCGCACTATTGAGGTGCGGCTTGGCGGCAATATGGAGCGTTATATATGGACGTTAAACGGTAAAAAAGAAGCGGATGCCGAGCCTATAAAGCTAAAATATGGCGAACGTGTGAGGCTTAATTTCACCAACGAAACCATGATGGCACATCCAATGCATTTGCATGGTAATTTCTTTCAACTGGAAAATGGCCAGCCATTATCTAAATTGCCAAATAAGAATATGGTGATTGTACCGCCTGGTGGCTCTTACTCTGTTTTACTTAGCGCAGATGAAATTGGCGAATGGTCATTCCACTGCCATCTTCTTTATCACATGTCATCAGGCATGATGACAAAGATTGTTGTAGCAAAGTTAGGGGCTGAAGATATGCCTGCCGATGTAGCACAGCCTGCGAAGACAGAGACTAAAGGAGGACATCATAATGCACACTAAATCTCTATTTACATTAACAGCTTTTCTTATGGCTCTGGCGCAACCAAGCTTAGCAGACGATAGTATGCATGAAAATCACGCCATGGAACATGGTGGACAAATTTTCCATGCCATGCGCCTTGAAACTGATGTAGGCGCAAGCCGCAATGGTACGCTTTCCACTTGGGACTTAGATGGCTGGATTGGCGGCGATGTCAATAAATTATGGCTAAAATCTGAGGGAGAATCGTTAGATGGGAAAACACCGGAACGAGCAGAATATTGGGCGATGTATAGCCGCAATGTTGCAACCTTCTGGGATACTCAAGTGGGAGTGCGGTTCGATGAGCAGCCAAATTCAACAACTTATTTTGTAGCTGGTGTCAATGGCCTTGCACCATATCTATTTGAAACCGAAGCACATTTCTTTGTCAGTGAGAAAGGCGATGTTACAGCAAGACTCAGACAGGAAAATGATTTGCTTATCACCCAAAAACTAATTACCCAGCCTTATTTTGAAGTTAATTTTTCAGCACAAGATGTGCCGGAGCAGGAATTAGGTGCTGGACTAACCAGCGGAGAATTTGGCATACAAACTCGCTATGAAATCACCCGAAAATTTGCGCCCTATATTAATTTAAGATATGAGCGAAAATTCGGAGAAACATCCTCTATTGCACAGAAAAACGGTGAAAATCAAGATGATGCAATTGCAAGTGTTGGCTTACGTTTAATGTTCTAATTTTATTTAACCAAGGAGAACTACTATGAAGAAAATATTTTTATCACTTGCTACCGTAGCTGCAATTACAACGGTAATGGCGTCAGCGGCTAATGCTAAGGAATATACAATCAAAGAAGTGACGGATTATGATGCTAAAAAGCAAAATTTCTTTTCACCTGACAAATTAACTATTCAGACCGGTGATACAGTCACATTCGAAAATGCACAGGATGATATGCATGATGTTATGTTTGTCAACGTGCCTAATGGCGTAGACGAAATGATTATGTCACCAATGATGCAGAAAAAAGGAGATAAATTTTCCTATACCTTCACCGTTCCCGGCACTTACCAATTCCATTGCCATCCTCATGAAGATCTGGGTATGAAAGGTACCATTATTGTTGGCAAGGCATCCAAGGCCGGTGAAACCAAAGCGATGGATCACCATGAAATGAGCGAGAAAGCTGAAGGTGAAGAAGAGCATCATCACGACGGTACGGAAGCTGATGACCACCATGAAAGCAAAGCAGCTAACACCGGACAACCGCAAGGGACTGGCAAAGTGGTAAGCGTGGATACAGAAAAGCATACTATAAAAATGGCACATGATCCAATCAAAGCACTTAACTGGCCTAAAATGACGATGTCGTTTCCTGTGGATAGTGCTGTTGATATTTCAAGCTACCAACCCGGAGATGCTGTTTCTTTCACACTCAAACCTACTGGAAAAAATAGCTATAACATAATTAGCTTAAAGAAAGGCAAGTAATACTAAAAAACCAAAGGGCTGTTATTCTTAGCGTATTTATTTGCTTTGACTAGAGTCAAACATATTAAAAATTTACAAGGCTATATATAAAATTAGAATGTTATTTAACCTAAGGAGAATTATTATGAAAACTACACTAAAAACACTACTGGTATCTGCTGCAATAATATTACCACTTGCTGCCCATGCTGAAAATAACAGTATGGGCATGGATAAGATGGACGGAAAAATGATGATGCAACAATGCGTAAAAGGCCAGCCATGCTCTATGTCAGAAGACATGGGGAAGATGCAGGGGCAGATGGGCGATATGATGCAAAACATGCAAGGCATGATGGGAATGATGAAAGACCCAGCCATGAAAGAAAAAATGCTAAAAATGCATGATCAGATGGGCGACATGATGAAAAATATGCAGGAAATGCATAAAAATATGGGCAACCAGAAAAAATAAGCAGAAGTACATGGATGATGTCAAAAACAAACCAAGAAGGGATTTTATTGTACTGACAGCAAGTGCCGTAGCTGGTGTGGGCGCAGTTTCAGCTATATGGCCTTTACTGGATTCACTTAATCCCTCTGCGGATGTGATGGCCATGGCTTCTATTGAAGTCGATTTATCATCAATTGAAGTGGGACAGGCCATAACTGTTAAATGGCGTGGTAAACCCATATTTATTCGCCACAGAACAGAGAAGGAAGTTTCTACGGCACGAAGTGTTAATGTTTCCGAATTGCCAGACCCACAAACGGATGAAGAGCGTGTTAAGAAAGGACACGAACAATGGCTGGTTATGATTGGTATATGTACACATCTTGGTTGCATACCTCTTGGACAAAGCCTCGGCAGCCCCAAAGGTGAGTATGGCGGATGGTTTTGCCCATGCCATGGTTCCGAATACGATACTTCCGGACGAATCCGCAAAGGCCCTGCTCCTAAAAACCTATATTTACCTGAATATACTTTTCTGAAGAATACTTTTATCAAGATAGGATAAACATACATTAAAATGGAAGCAGCATAGTGGAACATTCGCACGAAGACAGCTCATCCAATTATAAGAAAAACAGCCTGACACTCTGGGGCGCTGTATCAATGGGTACAGGCGTGATGATTGGTGCGGGGATTTTTGCCCTTACCGGTCAGGTGGCAGAGCTGGCGCGTGAATGGTTCCCACTGGCATTTTTAGTTGCGGCTATAGTTGCTGGTTTTAGTTCATACTCCTATGTGAAGATGGCAAACGCATGGCCATCGGCAGGTGGCATTGCCATGTTTTTGCAAAAAGCCTACGGCAAAAGCACAATGACTGGCGCCTGCGCTTTGCTGATGTATTTTTCTATGGTCATTAATGAAAGCCTTGTTGCCAGAACCTTCGGCACATACAGCTTGCAGCTTTTTGATGCAAGCAAGGAAAGTTGGCTGGTTCCGGCGCTCGGCGTTGGAGTGTTGGTCTTTGCATTTTTCGTCAACATATTAAGTAATAAAGTTATCCAGACTTTCTCGTTTTTCATGGCATTTATTAAAATAGGTGGCTTGGCAATACTGGCAGCCGGCGGCCTTTATGCGTCCGGCTTTAATTTTGAGAGCATATCGGTTGTACCTAAAGAAACCACCTTTAGCGGATTTTTGGGCGCCGTGGCGCTTGGCATCCTTGCCTATAAGGGATTCACTACCATCACCAATAGCGGCGGAGAAATTGAAAAACCACATAAAAATGTCGGTCGATCAATCATTATATCTCTTATAATATGCGTAGTTTTATATTTACTGGTATCGTTGGCAGTTGGCGCCAATCTTTCGATTGAAGAGATTGTAAAGGCTAAGGATTACTCTTTGGCACAGGCCTCACGCCCCGCCTTTGGTGAATATGGCCTTTGGTTTACCGTGGGATTTGCAATCATAGCAACGGTATCTGGTGTGATTGCCAGCGTGTTTGCCGTATCGCGTATGTTGGCGATGCTGACCGATATGAAATTGGTGCCACACAGCCATTTTGGTATGCCGGGTAGCGTTCAAAAGCACACTCTGGTTTACACCATTGTTATTGCCATGTTGCTCACTGTTTTCTTTGACCTTGGCCGCATTGCTTCTCTCGGTGCTATTTTCTATATCATCATGGATATTGCCATCCATTGGGGAGTGCTGCGCCACTTGCGCAAAGAAGTGGGAGCCAATGCCGCCATTTTAATCACCGCGATTATATTAGATGTTATCGTGCTGGGGGCATTTTTATGGGTAAAATGGCAAAGTGATATGCTGGTAATTTGGGTGTCACTAATTGGGATAGTTCTTATTTTTGCGGGTGAACGCATATTCATACATCAACAACAAAACGAGAGTAATTAAATGGAAGATACGCATAAAGAACATAGTTGCTGCCACGATGATAACAAAGAGCAAAAGATGGGAATAAAAGACCCTGTATGTGGCATGGATGTTGATCCAGATAAAACGGCACATCATTTCAAACATCAAGGGCAAGAATATCATTTCTGTAGTGACAAATGCCTTGGTAAATTTAAGGAAGCACCTGAAAAATATATTGGCAAAAAGAAAGAAGCCGATAAATTACCTGAAGGCACAATCTATACCTGCCCGATGCACCCTGAAATTGAGCAAGTTGGCCCCGGAAGCTGCCCTAAATGCGGCATGGCTTTGGAACCAAAAAATACTACCGCAGAAGAAGATACCTCTGAACTTGATGACATGACCCGCCGCTTTTGGGTAAGTGCCGTATTATCATTACCTGTTTTGTTGTTGGTAATGCTTGACCATCTCCCAAGCCGCCCACTAGAAGCTTATATTTCTTCCATGAATGCTATGTGGGTTGAATTTGCCCTTGCCACACCTGTGATGCTCTGGGGCGCAGTGCCATTTTTCAAGCGTGCATGGGCATCCATAGTTAACCGCCACCTAAATATGTTCACGCTCATTGCGTTGGGTACTGGTGTTGCCTATGGCTACAGTGTCATTGGCGCTGTATTCCCAAGTCTATTCCCAGCCGATATGAAAATGGCCAATGGTATGGTCGATGTTTATTTTGAAGCTGCATCTACCATAGTAACTCTGGTGTTGTTAGGTCAGGTTATGGAGCTTCGCGCACGCTCACAAACCAGCAGTGCTATTCGCGCTCTGCTTGACCTTGCACCAAAAACCGCTCGTGTTATCCGTGAAGATGGAACTGAGGAAGATATAGCCTTGGATAAGGTACAATCAGGCGATAGGCTTCGTGTGCGTCCGGGGGAATCCGTGCCGGTTGACGGAGTTATATTGGAAGGCTCTAGCACTATAGATGAATCCATGATTACGGGTGAATCAATGCCAGCAACTAAAAAGGCTGGTGATAAAGTTACCGGTGCAACGCTGAACCAGACTGGTGGCTTTGTGATGGAAGCAAAGAATGTCGGCTCTGATACGGTGCTGGCAAAAATAGTGCATATGGTAGCAGAAGCCCAGCGTAGCCGCGCACCAATTCAAAAAATGGCGGATATTGTAGCCGGATATTTTGTGCCTGTTGTTGTTGCCGTTGCTATTATAACCGCAATAATTTGGGGAATTTGGGGGCCGGAGCCTCGCATTGCCTATGCAGTAATTAACGCCGTTGCTGTTCTTATCATTGCCTGCCCATGTGCCTTGGGTTTGGCAACGCCTATGTCGATTATGGTAGGCACGGGACGTGGTGCGCAAGCTGGGGTTTTAATTAAAAATGCTGAAAGCCTTGAGCTTATGGAAAAAATCAATGTACTGGTTATTGATAAAACCGGAACACTAACCGAAGGAAAACCAAAGCTAACCTCCGTTATTGTGGATAAAGGCTATAAGGGTGATGATGTATTAAAGCTAGCTGCCGCACTCGAAAAAGGCAGTGAACACCCTCTTGCCAGAGCTATAGTAGAAGGCG
>DITJ01000073.1 GCA_002422795.1 Alphaproteobacteria bacterium UBA6187
AAAATTTTTGTGGGACAGTAGTGCAAGCATTGCAGGGAGATGCACATTAAAATCATCAGTGAATGCCATAGGGTTAGCCGTTTGAGACATTAAGCAAAATATCAACTGTAGTAGCGCCGGAAATAACACCGGTAGCAGCAACACCTATAAGGGTATTGCCGCTTGCTGTTGTAGTGACATTGCTGTTAGTGGCATCCCAATAAACCTTTGCTCCTTGGTTGATAGCGCCGGATGCTTTCGCCAGGGTAAATATTCCTGATATTTGCACCGAACCACTTTCACCATTTGCAATATCGGTAACAGCAACTCCGGCAATAGTATTCATAAGCACAAGTGCACCGGAGGCGATATTTGCCCCGGCGGTATATTTAAGGACGTTCCCGTCCGCAACATAGTTTTTAGCCATGGTATTTTTCCTTTAATAAATTGTTTTAATTAATAAAAAAGCTGGATATTAAGCCCCAGCATTTTTGTACATAGTACGGAATTCAAGCGCCTTTGCGGCAGCATCAATGCGTACCTTGAAATCAACGCCATCAACACTCCAGCCATCTTGCTGTTCCATGAATGGGTTAGGATTCCCGTCAAGGTATGCAACTTCAATAGTATCAAACATGTTTGGGTCAGCGGTAAGATACCAGGCAGTAGTGGAAGCCGCGTCAAGGCGTGCATCCGTTACAATTTCTGCTGCACCACGTACCGGGTTTGGTACACGGCTATTTGTTTTTGCCGGATCGGTTTCTGAATTCATTAATACGCGGGCGGTGTCTTCTAGTGCAACCGGGATCAGGAACAATGAAGGGGCAATATTAAGTACAGCATTACCGCTTTGGTCTTTCTGGATACGCATAGCAGAACGTGCAGCGCCAACACTTGCTGCGCTAGGGGCGGCAGCAACACCGGCCAGGTTATTATGGTTTGCATGGAAAAGTGCTGTGCCATCTGCCATTGCTGGGTTGCTGTTTAATATAGCAAATACCAAGTCACCAACTTTACGGCGGGCAGCCCTTCCCATTTTGCGCGGAATTTCTGTAAAACTGTTAAGGTCATCATTTATAATGGCCTCACGCGTGATGGAAAACATCTTGCCATATTTGGCCAGCTTTATTTGTTCGCGCCTGTCTGATAGTGAACCGTATTTATATTCGCCGCCTTCTTTTACTTCATCCAGGTTAGAAAATTCACTTAAACCTACGCGGTCAGCAGTTTTATAATCACTTAAATTGCCGATACGGGTAAACTGGTCGAATACTTCCGGTGCTTCACTATAGCCGCGCAGCATAGATTTGTTGGCATTGTTACTAAGCAGGTATGAAAAATCGCTACTTGAATGTGTAAATGCGCGGCCGATAATATCGCGTTTATCCAAGTGGCTAGTGCGGATGCCATGTATTTCAAGGCATTTACGCGCAAGTTCAAGTAAGCTATAGCCTATAAGTTCCGTGCGCTCGCTACTTTGTGGCTTAATAATACCAGAGCGGATGCTAAGTGCGGAATCTGCAAAGCGCAAGAATTTGTCGCGCTCATCTGCACCAACTTCTATGCGGGCATTACTTGTTGCCGGAGTGCGCTCTTTTCCTATCTGGTCTAGCAAGCGTTTACGTGCATCGGATTCCGATATCGCTTTATCTTCCAGGCAGATATCCATAAGGTCACGGAATTGGTCGCCAAAATGCTTGAATGCATCACGTATGGCAATGCGGCGCTGCTTTTCTGATTCCTCAGTTTGTTGTACGCGGGTTTCTAATTCCTGTAACGCTTCACTCCTGCCTTGCGCAAGTGCTTCATTGCGGATTTTTTCAATATCTACCTGTGTGGTAGCGGGTGGCTGCTCCCTTGTGGTATCCTTGAGGTTTTCTTTGGTCATGGTATGCTCCTTTTGTTTTAGGTTAAAGTTAGGGGAAATTTCATTGTGGCCGTCCCTGCCAACGCCAACGGTTGGGTCGGCCGGAATGTCTACGAGGCTTATTTCAACAGGTGTCCAGCGTGTAATGCGTATTACATCAGGCCCATCTTTGCTTTCCTCGGTTGTTTTATATTCGTCTATGGAATATGACACAGATACATTGCGCAAAATCCCATCACGCACATCTTGCCAAATTGGCTCCATATCAGCACGGCGGCTTAACCTTAATATTGCGCGGCCGCGGCCATTTTGTAGCCATGCGCGGTCAACAACGCCGATACGGTTTTTGCTATCGTTCCTGTCATGGTTATAAAGCACTGGCGCTGCCATATTCAGGCGGGAAAAATCCACTTCCTCTTCATTATGGCCCAGAACTTCCAGCCATGGGTCGCTGAAAAACGAGCGCCGCAATACCGGCTCTTCTGAAGAAAAAGATACTTCAATTGTCCTGGATTCTTCGTTTATCAAACCCTCGGTACGTATAGTAAATTCGCGGCTAAGCCGCGCATGTTTCAGCGCATCTTCCATATATATCCCTCAAATTATTAGGTGGTTTATTCTTTCCCGGTTTTTGTACCGCCTTTGGTATCTTCGGGGTTTTCTTCTTCGGTATTGTTATTTGCCGGTGCAGCTTCTTTTACGGATGATTTTTGGTTAGAAGTAAAAGTAAGCCCGGCTTCGTCCTCTTCTTCGCGCTCACGGCGGATTTGCTCAAATACATCATCCGGGTTGCCACCACGTTCGCGTATTACCTGGCTGCGTGATTTAAAGCCGGCCTGTACAGATTTTTCCTCAGCAGTAATTTCTTTAACAGGGTCAATCCAAGGTAGTGATGGGCCGCGGAAATCTGCATCAAGTAAAGTTGCTTCATTAACGCCAGCTGGTACTTGTATTGTGCCGGAGGTAATTGCATAGGTAACAAAATCTTCCCACACCGGCCGGATAAACCTTTCAATAAAATATTCCCGGAGTGTCATATAATTTACAGATTGTTCTACCAATTCCTGACGCTGGGCGCTATAAGTACCGTTATAATCTTTTGCAATACTGGAATATCCTGTTGCCGTGCCACCAGCCACTGCACGTAATTGTCCTTGCCTGAAACTTTCCAAGCCTTGGTTGGGGCGATTTGAATCAATGGTAGCAATTTCTTCACCGGGCAATAAATTATCAAACACCATGCCGGGCTTGAAACGCATGGTACGGTTGCCAACCTGGTCGGCTTTTAATGTACCCATTTCCCCATCTAAAGATTTACGGATAAAAGCGCACATGCTTGCAGCAACTTTTGCGGCGGTGCGTTCCGCTTCTTCATATTCCTTAAGGTCATCAAGGCGGGTAAGTACAGATGCAAATATAGATACGCCGCGGGTTTGCTTAATACGGTCAACCATTTTCAGATGAATAATTGTTTCTGCCTTTACGCGTTTTGTATCATTACGGAATTGCAGTAATGAATTAGGGTCGCCAGGATGCTCTTTATAAAAATGGTATGCCCTCGGCCGACCCCATGCATTTTTTTCTACGCCCTGTATAATGCCTTTGGCTTGGTCATCAAAATCCATAGGCAAATAATCAGGCTCTATTAATTCTATTGAATATGGCACACGCGTGCCGTGGTCGAGCAAACTTATATTACCACCAAGCCGCTGCGCCAATACTTCACCATCACGGAACCAGGTGCGGGCGGCCAGCCTTTGCACGCCAAACCAATGATGCTCCCAGGTTACTTCCGGCTTTTTCATCCAATCAGCAAAAAGCTCCAGCAGGTCGCGGTTAAATTCCCGCATTAATTCGCGGTCATTATTTTTTACATGCGGCTCTGCTCGTATGCCTGTACCAATTACATTATTAACCAATGTAACCAGTACACACCTTGCAAGGTCGTGGTTTTCATCAAGGTGGCGTGCTTGTATGCGTAAGGAATCCCCAGCTGTACCTATCACCGCATCACCACTGCCACGGTCATGGCGGATTTTCCTTAACCGGCTTGGCTTCGCCGCTTCATAGAAACGCCCGGATTCTATCTTTAATGATTCGCGGGCAAGGCGGCGGCGTAGCGCAGTATAAGGGGAAAAATACGCTATGAATTTATCCAGTGTATTCATAATTACTCGCTAAAATCTGCTAATGTATAATCAGTGCCGCCGCTATTATTCTGCATAGCTACAACTCGGCGTTCCCAATATTGGATTTGCCCCTGTATTTCATTTACATCTGCAAGTGTAAGGCTGCGGCCATTCATGCTATAACTTTTGCCTTTTGCTACTGCGATGTTTGCACTAAGCCATGCATCCAGGTGTGCTTGTGCTGTTGCTAAATTTATTCCGGCCATACCATCTCCTAATCGTTAAAAAAGTCCGGCGCACTATCGAGCCAGCCACCGGAATCATGCTTTTTAGTTACATCATCTTCTTTTGGTTTTAACTTTAGGGTTTCTTCTTCAATATCCTGTGATAATTTTTGTAAGTTAGGGTTAAGGATATAAAGCGCAGCCAAAGCGTATACACGGCAATCCAGTGCTTCATTACGTTGGTGCGAAGGTTTTTCCCAAACCCGCATAGGGTGGCCTTTGCGGTATTTTATTACCACGCGTTCCGATGTAAGTTGTTTGAAATAATCCTCATTATAATGCGAGGGGAAATGGCAGTAACCAGGGCCAGGCTCAGTAATGCGTAACCTGCTATAAACCATTTCTTTTGCAGTATCCGCCCCCACCGGGAAAAGTTTTATCCGCCTTGCATTGGAACGGCACTACATCTTTAAGCGCAAGTTCCTGTACTTCCATTGGTATCTCCGGTTAAGTTAAAACGAAACGAAATGCATGTTACACATTTGTAGCTAGAGGAATCCTGCGCCGCCGCGCACCCGCAACGTAAGGTCGGGGAAGAACCTTGCTCGACCTGGAGGGCGCGTAAATACTAAGGGTGTATGGTTAAGTGCCACGCGATTGCTCACGTTGCATATAATATTTAAGGTTCGCTTCAAACTCTTTAGGGAAGCGTTCTGCTGCAACATTTTCTAAAACCTTAAGTATATGTGGCTGCTTGAATGTTTGCTTAACACCAGGCCCATATAATTGTTTAATAGGGAAGCGCTCACGGGTCTTGCGTACAAATACTCCGCGTGTATTGCCATCACCTGCTGCAACATTGGTAATAAAGCTATGTGGGTATATACGCTTTGTACCCCAGGCATTGGCACTTGCACCCTTAGCAGTCTGCACTGCCTTAAAATTTATCAGCCTGAATGGTTGCCCGGTAGGTACTGCATGTGCTTCATGCTTATATGGGTTGGCCTTTTCAATATCAACTTTAGGGCGCACAACTTTCTGCTGCAGCCCCGTTTCTTTTGCTATAGCCTTAACGCTTGCACTTTTGCAGGAAGCAATAACCCGGTTTAGGGATCGCACGATTGCTTTATCTACTGCATTGCTGTTAAAAGCCTGGAGGTCGCGGATTACTTTTTCAATATTATCCTTAACAGAAAAATCAAATTCCGGGTCTCCTACCATAAGCGGCCGGTTTAACTCCGGCATTATGGCATCCATTATCCTGCCCCGCACCACCATGCCAGCGCCGCGCATGACAACACCGCGGGCTATCACGCCAGCAATTGCAGGTATAGGCATATATTTTTCCAGGATAAAATAAAAAAGCTGCTTAAGAAAGCAGCTCCAGGGGGAATTTTACATCGTTAACTAAAGTATAGAAACGGGGTGCGCCTCGTGCAATACAAGAGTTACGGGAGTGGATAAAGAATTATTCCCGATTTAATAATAATTTTAGTAATAGTTGCATAGAAATTATGGTATTTTAACAGCCATAAAATTTATTATGGGGATATAAGTGGCTAATATAGGAAAACTATGGGCTGGTAAAGTATTTGGCACTAATACTGGAAACCTTTCCATGGAATTTACATCAACAGAACCAACCATATCAGGAATCTTAAGATTCATGGATAATAATTTTGGCTTGGTGGTTTATGAGGTTACAGGGACTTATGCTGATAAACTTAATTTAACCGGCAAGCCTAAACAAATAGCTGAAGGCATAGAAGCAGGTGATATAACTGCTGAAGCTACATTAACTCAAGAAGGGTATTTAATTGGCAAATGGGAAAGTAGCCTCGGTACAGGAGGAACATTTAATGCATTCCCACATGATATTACACCTCCAGATACCGATAGTAAGAAGCCGGCCATTCCGGAACAAGTGCATAATAAATATAAACAAGTAGGTTCAATACGGTTATTTTTAGAAGATATAAAACTATTATTTGAACAAATTAAACAAGATTTTTCAGCTACATCCAAATTGATTGTTACTTATAATATACATGGAAACGAGGTTACTAAATATTCAGATGATTTTTTAAAGGACATACGGAGTTTAAATAAATTTGCGTATTTCAAAATTAATATCCAAGAAATAGAGGCTTACGGCATAAACCGTGCTGTAGTTGTTGAACTGCGGGCGCATGGCTCTAATGATATACGCATTCAGGGAGTTCAAGAGTCTTGGGTTATTGGAAAAGCTGAGAAACTTGCTATTTTTCTAAAACAATATGAAAGCGCCCCTGTTACTACCTATAAAAAGTATGGCCCATTACTTAATCAGATGATTTTCTGGTCAATGCTAGTAATAATGCCAAGCATTGCTTCATGGCAAGATCGTATAGGATTTGCATTATCTATAGTAATAATATTACAATTCTTGTTTTGGTTTCATTCCAAATTTATTCCCAATGCTTCAATTAGCGTATCTGAGAAAAAACCTAACTGGTTGTTAAGAAATTGGCCTACCGCCGCCTCTTGGATTATGAGCATTGTTGCATCGCTTATTGCAAGTTTTGTTTTTTATTGGGTAGTTGGCAAATAAAGTATTTAAGATTTACTCTTATAAAACCTTACCAAGTCATCCAACGCCTCGCGCAACCTGGTCATGCCATAACCTTTGCGCCAGGCGCTGGATTGTTCGTAAATGCCAACATCCACACCTAGGCACACAACATACCATACAATAAGCGCACCTTCATAATTAAGGGCAGCGTAGGCATGGCGGAAACGCTTTAGTGCGGCTGCTGAATTATCGCCAATTTCCGCCTCGCGGTATTGGCCTTTATTATGCGGCAGTTTAGATGGGTCTGGCCATGCCCCGCTATAACGTGGGCCTGCACCGCCCACCATGAAATCCCGGTATAAGCGTGATGCCGCCTGGTGCTGGTAATCGTTTATATAATTCCTGGTATGGTAGCGGTCGCATGACCAACTGGAATCAACATTCCGCGCTCGGACTGTATATTCATCCACATGTTCCTTGATAATTTTGCAGCGCTGCCATAATTCCGGTGTGCCAAAATCATAAGCTTTTGGCGGTAGTGGCATATCAGCGCGGCTCATATCAGGCTTGCCGGTTAATTTGTTTTTCTTACGTTTTTTTGACATGCTAAAACTCTATATTTTTGTGGACTTGCCGCGTTATTGCTTCCTGGAAATAAGCGAATGATTTTGGCGGGTTTATGCCTTTGCTGGATACCCGGCTGCATATCTGCTGCAGTACCGGCAAAATATCGCGTTCAAGTTCCGCGCCATTTTCTAGCCAATTGCTTACCAAGTGCCAATCAGGCGGCAAAGGCAGCAGGAATTCATGGAATATTTGCCTTACTGCAAATAGCGATTCATCACTATGCCGGTGCAGTAAGGAGCCAAGGCTTTTGAAATTTTCCTGCGCACCAGGTGGGCGTTGTTTATCCACATGCCGGCGGTCAACATCATCTTTTTTATTTTTATTTGGTAATGGGGATGGTGATGATGATAGTGGCTTAGGCAAACCGGAAGCAACCGTGCTATCATTTTGCTTTTCATTTTCAAAACCATTTGGTTTTTCTTCTTCTAAACCATTTGCTTTATCACCTTCCAGTGTTTCCGCGCCTTTGGTTTCTTTTTTAGGGCGGCCACCCTTACCACCATTTTCGCTTAATACCTCCCTTTTATGGGTAGCCTTTTCGTATTCTTCTACCACCCCTATAATGCTGATAGTCCCATCGGTATATTTGGTAAGCAACCCCTGCAATTTAGGCAGTAGTTTTCTCCATTTATTGACGTGGATACCCGCGGCCCTGGACAAAATTTTTTCATTATCTTCCAGCCGCCCACCACTTATCCACATGTGGCAACGCAAGCGGTAATAAATGCCAATAACCTCAAGGTCGAGCATCATTGTCCGCGCCAGCTCATCTGTCGGGTACATACGCATATATGGCGGGCTTTTTTCTTTAGTCATGGATTGTCCTTAATTAAGCATCTACATAAGCTTCCATCCCCAGGGCACGCTGGTAAATTTCCATAAGGCTTTTTTCCTCGTCCAGCTCGTTTTTATCACGTTTACGTATGCGGACGATTTTCTTCAGGATAGCCGGGTCGAAGCCGCGTAATTTTGCTTCGGTATAAACATCCCGGCGGTCGGATTGTAAGTTGGCAACATCTTCGTCCATGCGTTCTATGCGCTCAACAAAGCTTTTAAGCTCGCTGCCATCAATTCCATTTACGGTATGTGGTGTTAACATATTGTTGTTCCTCCTTTGTTAGGTTATCAAGTGAAAGGTCGTAAAAATCATTCTGTGCTACCTGTCCACCTGTTGCTAGGTAAATCCGACGCATAATTATTTTACCGGGTATTACGCCATCCAGGTACTTCCCCACTGTTGCTGCATGTACGCCGATAACATCCGCAAAGTAAGTGTGGGACACGTTATTTAGCACTAGCCAGTGGTTTAGTTTCATAGGTTTAGCCTTTTAGGATTGTTATCAACTTTTCCTCATTAAGTGGGAGAAAGTTTTAATTGTCAATTCAAAAGTAGCATATGATGCTACCTAAACGAAATGTTAACTTTCGATTCCTCTTGATTATTCTAGCTTTATGGGTATTTTTACTAGAAACGCTACCTAAGCGATAAATATCAATACGGGAAGAAGCATGTCAGAGCCAAACAAACAACCACGGATAAGACGTAGGTCAAAATTAGTTTTTTTTCGTGTAGAAGCGGGGCTTACACAAGAAGATGTAGCTTCAAGGCTTAAGGTGCATGTGGGCACAATCAAGCGACATGAAGGTGGACAATCAAATATTACAAGCAAACAATTGGAAGAATATGCAAAGCTTTATGGGTGCAAAGTCGTTGACCTTATAAGCGAAGAGGAAGCCGAGGAGCGCATTGCCAGCCTTTATGGCGCTGTGAAAGCAGATTATAGTGTTGCAGCTTCCAAAAGCGGCCCAAGTGTTACCTTGCCAGCGCCTTTGGGTGGCATTGACCTTGCTGCGGTTAAAGTATCCGAAGATATTTTCCCGTTATTCCGCAAAGGTGATTTACTTGTCGTTGATACTGGAAAACAGTTTGTAGCAAAGGGCTGTATCGGCCGTATGTGCCTTGTGGAAATAAACCAATCAAGCGCCATCATTGGCGTATTCTCTAATGGTAACAAGGCTAACCATTACGATATTACGCGGCCAAATGGCACTCTATTGCGCGACAAAAAAATCCTCGCTGCATATCCTATAAAAGCAATTTTTAAATCATAGAAAAATATTTTTTGCCCTCCCAAAACGTGGCTATAGCCATTGCCGCGCCTGGCTTATTGCGTTTCCGCTTCGTTCTTAAGTAGCATTAGATGCTACCTTTGCTATTGACATAATAGAAAATCACATCTATCCATTAAACCCAAGGTGGTTAGAAAAAATTACTTATTGCCACTGGAAACATAAAACAATAGGTCAAGCCATGAATTACATGAACCGTAGGCGGCGCTCACGCCAGCGCCGGACAATATTTTATTGCCTAAAAAAGGCTATAGGATACCTGGTGTGGGTAGCATTACTTGTTACTATCCTTGCATTAAATGTCTTCGCTATCATCAATTGGCTTACAGGTTGCTGTGTGCCGGGCGGTGCTTGCATACCTGAAACCATTTACCCGCAATGTGAATCCATACATAAGGAGGTTCCTTATGGCGAAGGTTTCTAAACATGGATACCAGGCAGCAGATATTTATGCCGGCAAAATGCTGCGCCGGCTTAGGATATGCAAAGGGTTATCCCAAAATGAATTAGGGCAATTGGTAAAATTAACTTTCCAGCAAATCCAGAAATATGAACGCGGTGAAAACCGTATGAGCGTAAGCAGGATACACCAATTCTGCCAGCAGTTTAAAGTATCGCCAACGGAATTTTTTAGTGAAGAATTGGAGCCAAAGCGCCAGGGCGATACCAGCCACGATTCCTTGCGCCTTATGCGGCTTTTTGCGCAAATCCACGACCAGGCCAAACGCGCAATAGTTATTACTGTTGCGGAAGGTTTGGCAGATAAGGAAATCCCAACGGTGGAGGATGCAGAATGCCAGCTTTAAATTTCAGCGGTAATGATATTAACGAAGTGCTGCAGAAAATCCAAAACCATATCCAGGCAACCGGGATAAGCACTATTACAAAAAATATTTACCTCCTGCCTGAAGAATTAGCAGAGCGGTGGCGTATCCATGATGGGCATTTAGGTAACTTACGCGTAAGCGGAGAAGGCCCTGCATATATGAAATTAAGTGAAGGTAAATATGGAAAAGTACGCTACCCATTATTTGGGGAAGGCGGGGTGTTGTGTCATGAGGGAGACAGGATAAAACATTCCACTATGGAATAACTTGTTGGGGTTCCCATCAAAAACGAAGGGGGGTAGAAAGCGAAATGTATCCTTCCATATCAGGTGGTTAGGATGTTTAACCAACAGGAGGTGGCAATGCGTAGTGAACGTAGTAAAATAACCAGGCGTACTATAGAAAGTGTAGAAACAACCGGTCAGGAATATTATATTTGGGATACTGAAATACCTGGATTTGGTTTGCGCGTAACGCCACTTGGCGCTATTTCCTATATTTATAAATATCGCCTTGGCCGCGGCCGTAAAGCTGATACCAGGCGCATGACTGTCGGCCGGCCACCTATGACACCAGACATAGCCCGTGCGGAAGCATTAGAATTACATTACCGTGTTGCCAAAGGCGAAAACCCATCAGAAGAAGAGCAATCAAAACGCCTGGATAAAACACTTAAGGAGATCCACCCTATATATGAATCGCAATATTCAAATGTTTACCTTAAGCCCAGCACCGTAAAGAACCAGGAATATTTATGGGAATTTGTGTTGGATTATTTTGGCAATAAGCGCATCAATAGCATTACCAAATTGGATATAGAAAAATTCATGCTTGCCCATAAAGATACGCCTTACCAGGCAAACCGCTTATTTGCTTTGGTAAGCAAGGTATTCAGCATGTGCGAGCAGTGGGAATTTAAACCACAGCATAGCAACCCATGCCGCGGCGTGCGTAAATTTAAGGAACATGCGCGGGAGCGTTACCTTTCCAAGGAAGAAATAGAAAGGCTATTTACCGTATTAGATAAAGAAGACGAATTGCGCTCCACCAGCATTTATCTTACCAACCTTTTCCGGCTGCTATTACTAACTGGTTGCCGTCTTGGCGAAATCCGCGACCTTAAATGGGAATGGGTAAACCTAGAACGCCGCCGCCTGGAATTGCCGGATTCCAAAACCGGTGGGAAATATGTAACTCTAAATAGCCAGGCTATAGCCATCCTTGAAAATATGCCACGCATTGCAGATTGCGAATATGTTATTGCCAGCGAACGCAATCCAGGTAAGCCGGTAACGGAAGCGCAAAAAGCTTGGCAACGTATCCGCATAAAAGCCGGCCTTGATAAAGTGCGCATACATGATTTGCGCCACACCCATGCAAGTATTGCCATTTCATACCTTGGCATGTCCTTACCTATGATAGGCGGAATTTTAGGGCACAAACGCGCCGAAACCACCAACCGCTATGCCCACCTGGCGGATGAGCCATTAAAACAGGCCAGCGAAATGATAGGTGATGTTATAAAAGGTAAATTACCACAAAAACCACAAGCGCCCGAGCCTCTCTTGCCAGAGCCAGAACCTGCTGTAATTGTTACTATTGAGCCGCCTAGATATAAGGCCGAAGTGATTTATGGCAGGTTTAAGAGTGCTAATTAAAAACTCTTAATTTATTTCACTATCCGTAATCGCGGTTTATTTATTTGCATTGGATAAAATGCATTAAAATCATTCTCATATAAACCAAATATTTCTTCTAAATCACTTTGCTTATAATTTAACTTATTCAAATGCACGTTGATCAAATCCTTCAACAAAGATGGGGATTCTTTTGTGTTTGTTAGCTCTATAGGCTCTTTAGTTTTAAAACCACGCTTTGACATTTCCACTTGATAGTATTTATACATACGATCAGTAAGTTTTCCTACTTTCCATGATTTATAAATCAAAGCTTGCATTGATACTTTCCAATGTAATTTTAAGTCCATAAATTTTTGTAATGAAAGATTATAAAGCTGAGAAGATATATCTTTAGTTGGCATTAAAAATTCTGCTGCAAATAAATTAGCCTGCATTTCCATTTCGGGGTTTGGCACTTGGTGCATAACAAGATGCCCTAGCTCGTGCGCCAAGCTAAAGCGATATCTATCCTTTGGTTGCGCCAGGTTCATAAAAATTATTGCAGGGAGGCCATCACAAGCATGTTGGCAGAATCCATCAATCAAAGGCGTGCCGAAATCAAAGGAAACAACAATTACCCCTGCATTTTCTATCACATCTGTTATATCTTGTATTGGGCCACGCGGAAGCTTCCATCTTTGTCGCATAACTTCTGATATAGCCGATATATCACCATCATACTGGTCAACATCTATTGCAGCAACGGGTGGATTAGTGAATTCTAGTTCTACAGATTCTAATAATTTTTTGAGGTTTAGTCGGTATATTTCTGCTTGAGCGTGGATTGCATCTAGATTTTTTTGCCCTAATTTTTGCCTTTTCCGGTGGAAGCTAACTGGTGGCATCCTTGAGTAAGAAGGGTGGTAAAAGAAAGATGGCTTAAACTTTAAAGCATCAGCGATCATTGCAACTACTTCTTTGCTAGGCTCAATAATTCCATGCTCTATTTTAGAGAGTTGTGCCTGTGATACTTTCTTGTCAAGGAGGGTAGCCAACTGTGGTTGGCTAACTTTCCTTGCTTGTCTGGCTAATATAAGAATGTCATAATTAAATGCATTTCTCATTTATTCTGATCCATTTTTTCTTGTTTAATCTTAATATTGCGGCCTGGTTTTGCAACAGTATCGTCTGGTATTTCCAGATTCTCAACTGGTTTAGCCGGTGTTGGGGTGAGTTCAAGAATTACTCCTGGCTCCCCTTTTTCGTCATTAGCTACTATATATATTAGGGGATTTAAAGGACTATTTTCAGGAATTATATATCCAAAATATGCCTTAACCGTTTCCGTGCCTTCAAAAAGCTCGCCTTGATCGGTAACATTACAGTTAAATTTCATGGATGTTTGCGTGCTGCCAACGCAGGCTTTGAGTTTTCCGGTGAGTTTCTTGATTTTTATTACATATTCTGAATTAAAACCAAAAAGTACATTGCCGCGCTTTCTTATGATTTCTATTCCTGACTGTGTTTCAGCATAGGCAGTTAACGCTTCTACCATTAAATCTCGGATTATGTTACACTTTGTGCGCTTTTCAAAGGCATGTGCGCGGTGGCCGAATTCATCATAATATATTCCCACTGAGCCTAAAGTCATATCCGCCATTGCGTGCATATGAGGCTCCATAATTTTTGTGATATTTTCTAACGTATTCTTCATTTTTATTCCTATTGAAGTTGCAGAGGTGAAAAACTACTTATAGCAGCTTATCCTGTCCTTTTCAATAAAAATTATTCTAAAACTATTATTTATGTTTTTTGCCTGCTCCATATTAAATCTCTTCATTTGTTGATAATGTTGCGTATATACTGTAATTCTTGATTCATCTATGTAAATATTGCTATTTCCAACCCATCATATATTTGCACTATATATTATACATCTATAGACATTACGCATTATATATAGTACAATATTATATATAACCGTAATCTAGGGCTATAAAATGAAAAGTCCAGCCTATAATGCAATGACTCCACAAGCGCGGGAAGCATTGAAAATGCTAGGAAAACGCCTTAAACAGGCACGCCTCCGGCGCAATGAATCCCAGGAGATGGTAGCAAAACGCACCGGAACTACCAGGGCAACCCAGCAGCGCTTAGAGAGTGGCCACCCAGGCACTACGCTTGGGGTTCTAATAAATACATTATATGTGTATGGATTATTGGATCAATTTGATGAAATTGCAAACCCAGATAAGGATTCCGTTGGCAAAGCCTTGGAAATGAACCGCGCCCCTAAGAAATCAGGACGTAAGAAAAAAGAGGAGTTTAGCAGTGACTTCTAACCGGAAAATAATTACTTCTTGCTACATATTTGTAGATATTGGCGAAGCGCCACTCCTTGCCGGGCGCTATATGATTGATGGGCAGGGCTTAGGTCATTTTACTTATGGCCAAAGTTATGTAGAAAACCCTGCAGCATTCCCGCTTGATCCTATTAATTTACCATTTACTGATCCACTCCAGATATTCCACCCGTTAAATGGCAAAGGGGTTTTTGGGGTATTGTCCGATAGTACGCCGGATAATTGGGGAAGGCGGTTAATTTCTTCTATCCACCGTAGCTCCCCTCAAAATGAAGTGGAGTGGGTGCTCGCAAGCCGTGGTAATGGCGTGGGTTGTATAGTTGCAAATGCGGCAAAATCTTCACCACAACCAAAAAAGGCGTTACATAGCTTCCCGGAAATAGAGGAGTTTTTTATCCTGGCAGATAGGTTTGAAGCTGGGAAAGAAATACCCGAAGAAATGCTGCATCTGATAGAATTCGGGTCAAGTATGGGCGGCCTGCGCCCAAAATTAACCATTACCCATGAAGGCAAGGAATGGATTGCCAAAATAAACCGTGTAGATGATAAATTTGATATTTCACGGGTTGAATATGCCACTATGCAAATGGCAAAAAAAGCTGGCATTATTATCCCCGATATGCAGCTCAAAGAAATTAATGGCCGCCCAATTTTATTGGTAGAGAGGTTTGACCGCAATGTACCAAGTAGGAAACTGCACTATATCAGTGCCCATAGTCTAATTAATGCTTATAAAATCAGTGAGAAGGATGCAAGCCGTAATTATTCCTATATGGGTATCGCCGATATTGCCAAGAGAATTACAGAAAACCCTATAGAAGAACAGGTACAGCTATACAGGCGCATGGTTTTCAATGTGCTCACTGGTAATAGTGACGACCATATGAAAAACCACGGCTTCCTGATGACAGATTATACTAAAAAACTTTATAGTCTATCTCCAGCATTTGACGTACTGCCTCACCTTGATGCATCACAGCGCTTACAATCTATTGGTATTGGTGAGAATGGGCGGGAAGCAAGTATAGAAAACCTCTTGTCCAGCATAGGCAGGTTCCAGCTTACCCAAAAACAGGCAGGTATTATTTTGCAGGAAGTACAGGGAGTAGTTAAAGATTGGCAAATTTATTATAAAAAAGCTAGCGTTCCGGCGCGGGATATAAACATCCTGAAAAAGTGCTTTTTAATGGGATAGAAAGATAAAGTGATGGCTTTATAGCCACCCAAACCCACTCATTTCCCAAACAGAAGGTTAGCAAATGTAACCACCGAGGAACCACCGGGTGATGAAAAGTGATGATTTTGGGTGGTGGGTGATGAATTAAGATATTGACTGGAGGCGGCTATTTCATTATGTTTCCGTATGTTTGGTGATGCTTGATGATGTGGGCGGACACCCGCTACGAATCAGAAGGCCGGGCGTTCGAATCGCTCTGGGTGCACCACTTTCTTTAAAATCAATAGCTTATACTTGTAAATTAGCGGTGACACACACAAGTGGTGCAACGCTATGTATAATCCTTCTTATTTAATGCTATCCAGGCACAACCTTTATTACTTCCGTTATCCTTTACCTAAATCCCAAAGCACCAGCAGGGATTATATCCGCATATCCCTTGGGACTAGAGACCCAAAAGAAGCATTGCAACTTGCGAAGGGACTAGAGTATTATATTGCAGAGATTACCAGAAGATGCGGGAACATTATAATGAACGACCATAAGGCTAAGAAGGTAGTAAGCGATTATCTTAAGGCAAAGCTGGAAGAACAGAAGCAACGTATCGACAATAAGCCGTATTATACAGATACAACGCACGAGTGGAGCAAGGCAATCAGTGACATTAAATCCAATCCTGTGCCGTATACAGCAGAGTTTATAGCGAGTTAGGCTTGGATATTAAAGACGGTAGCGAGGACTTCCAGACGCTTCGCAGGTACGTTAAGCGTAACCTGCCAGACTATTACGAAGAGTTGCGGCAGTATAATGAACAGGCGTTTAATGTTGGGTTTAAGCGAAAGGTTCCAGTGCATAATAAACTAATTGAGTATGGTTTAATTGGGTATGTAGATAAACTTAAGCGGGCTGGAAAAAGCCGTATATTGCATGAGCTGACCTGGAGTAAAAATACTTACGGCAGAAATCTTGGAAGATTCTTTAATGATAGGCTGCTGCCAGCGCTAGAAATTAAAGATAAAAATGTATGCTTCCACTGTCTTCGTCATACCGTCAATACACGCTTATTGCAAGCCGATGTTGAAGTGTCTAAGGTTCAGGCGATAATTGGACATACGGGAAAGAAAAGCATGACAGATAGATATGCACAGGAAGGCTTCAAGCTATCGCAGCTTCATGCGGCAATTAACAAACTGCCATATTAGGGCTGTGTTGCCGCTGGAAAGTGATTGCTGGTATTTGCTTCGGGTTTATACGCACTGCGGCATAGGCCGTTTAGTAGTGGGTTGCTTTTTTTAGTGTCCTCCAATAGTAACACAAGAAATAAGTCGCATTGCAAAGAATTCTCTTGATTAAATAAATTATATAACTATAATATTTACCCCCTTCCATTTCGCCATTAGAGGCTCAAGGAGTGACAAAAAGCCATCCCTTGGTACGTAGGTAGTGCGATTACAACTTCTTGCTGTGACGCCACCTAATGCGGTTTAAATGCCATTCACTTGAAAGTGTTATATTAGAACGTAACAGCAGAACAATCAGGCTTAGTTCAAGTAATAAACCCTAAGTAAAAGCCTAAGTATTAACATGCAGGAATAATCCAGATACTTTTAATAACATATAATACAATAGGTTATGTATATCATAAATTAATGCGTTCCTTATGTAGTAGTACAAGCCGTTACATTCTACATTTATAAAATGTTGTTTACCAGGTAGCATAATTTTGGTATCTGTTTAAGATATCCATATAATCTAATAGTAAATTACTCTTAATTTACATTAGGAGTACACCAGTAGACACTATGTATATATTACACTAAATATTGTAATATTAATATATAAATACAAACAATATATAGACTATGCCTAGATTCTAATAAACAAGATAATAACTAATATGTAATAAGATGTAGACAGGATGGATGCGCCACATACATATAACTAATAACTATAATAATTTACTATTATATATACTAATGCGTATACTCTAATATAACTCATGTTATATATATTATACATGCCATGTTATACCCTGCTTAATATATGTTAACTACTTAATAGCAATTAGGCTTAATGCTTATACTAAGATTAATACATGTTGTTCATGTAAATACACTGTGTTTATCCTGTTAAACAGAGGGCTACGGAGAAATTACAAGAGGTATATTATATAAAATCCACCTCGTAAATCTTACCCATTTTCTTTATGTTACTTATTGCAACAGCCTGATAGCACGGCTGTGTGCCGCTGTTTAAATGGCGATTGCTACGCGCTATCTGCTCAGTGAGCAACAAGTCACGCCCTTAATGTGGCCAGCCTATCAAGTGCGACTTGTGGCTTGCTGGTCTTGCATTGGCGGTAAGTGGCAAGGTTGTCGCGCATACAACACGCACCTATGCTGAGGATAATTCTTGACGGTTGCAACCCATCCGTCTAAGGTGCGCCTGAGGTATTTACTATACCTTGGGACTTCAAAATCTCTTGTGAGTCGGCGGTTAGTATCCGTCACAATACTCTCCACCCGATGGTGGGGAGGTGTTAATGTATGCAATAGGCGCAAGCTAAAGATTAACACGAACCTACCCGATTCACAGGTTTTTTGAACTCCCCACTGCCATTCGTTGGCAGTAGTTACTTTAACAACTCAAGGGGGAATTGCTATGAAAATCCACTGCTCAATGCCATTATTGCTAGTTGTCACTTGCGCAAGCCTTTTTATCAGTCCTGCACAAGCACAGTCATGGGAACAGCAATGGGAGCAACAACGGCTGCATAACGAGAAATCTAATCTGGAAACCGAACTTTTCCAGCAGCGCGAAGAAATGGAGCGTATGCAGCAAGAGAGTAAGGCCGCCCTAGAGGAACAGCGCCTTGAAATTGAGAAGCAGAGGGACGAGCTTAATCGCATTAATGATAGCTACGAACAAGAACGTTACTTTCGCCGCTAGTAATTTATATATGAGAATCCGCCTATATTCTACAATCAGTGACTTGCATTTGAAATTAAGTCACTCTCGTTAAGACTCCAGGAGATAACAACATGACAATCGTTATAGCATTTATACTAGGAATGAACTTTGGAGCAGCTGGGCTATTTGCAAAGCAAATTAACACTGTAGCAGGGTTCGCAATTGCAAACAGAGGGATGCACAATTATTTTACATCATTAGGTAGATTATCTAATACTATTTTTCCTATACTAGCTGTAGTTGCTGCGATAGCAGCTCAGGGGGTGATATTTGGTGTGGTTGTTTTCGTGTCAACTTTACTAGGCGCTCTTGTTTTAGGGTTTTTCAACCCGTCTTATAAAATAAAGATGCTAATTTCCTTGATTGGATTACCAGTAACTTTATTAATCTTCTTCTTATCATTTGGCATGTAGATTGAATATAAACAGACAAGCATAGCAATGATGGGTATTCAGGAGGCTCTATGATGTGCTGAGGGGGCTTGCATTAATAGTATTAGGTAAGCTGGATAGAAGTAAAAAAAATAAAAAAGGGGGAGGAAATAGTGGAAATTATTGTATTAGGACTTGTAGGTTTTTTCGTAATTAAGTTTAATGTTATTGGTTTTATAATTAGTTGGATGAGAAAATCAGATGCAGCAGCATCCGTACAAGCTCTGCTGGAGAATAAAGAAAAACTATTTATGTTCGATGGCAACCCTGCTAGTGCAGCTACTATATATGTACAAGAAGCTTGGGATAGTAAACCGGATGTATTTAATGGTAAGTTTGGTGTAAGACCTCACAAGTTAGCTGTTGTTATATATTCATTAGCTCTAGCGGTAAAAAAACTAGACCTTCAGAAGGATGGGAACTACGGGCCAGTTGCTATTGCTTATGCAAGCGCTTCTTCTGAACTTGAGGTAAATGGCAAGTACTACAACCTTTCATTGGTGGACTTCAGTTTGATAAAAGAATCATTGGAAATGCTTGCGCATATTGTCGAGAGAATGGAAGCGCCTTCGGTTGAAGGCTCTATCAATAATTTATCAACATATAACTTAATGCTGAGAAAGGAAAAGCAAGCTAAAATTGAAGCTAAAGGCCTACCTTATGTGCATCATGACAGGGACTCTGGTGTATTTCAGATGGTGGACTTCCCTTATAAATCTTACGATGAATGGAACGAGGTGTATACCAAGGCAGCTATAGATAGTAATCCGGCACTTGCCCCAACAACTCTAGATGATGGCTCTACGGTTTCCATACTAGACCTTTTGGATAAAGCGCCTTGCATGAGAGCTTACAGTCATCATCTAGACCCTCAAATATTAGGTGCTAATTTTGGCAAGAGGTTTAATATAGGCAGCACCCAATTTAAGGATGGTGTGAAGACTAGAGATTTTATAAAGGAAACTCATGGTATTGATATTTATTGATATGTGATAACCTACCATTAGTGTGGCTTAGTGTAAAAGAGATAGGTGTTTCTGTGTGGCTCTAAAATCGCTTTAGAGTGTATTTAACATACATCCTCCTGATCGTATGGTAATATGGTATCATTTTGTTTTTATAACCTAGTATATAATTAACTTATTACTATATATGCAGTATCAGGTGTGCTAATAGGTATTTTAATAGGTTGGATGATATGGGGATAAGCAGTAATGTCAATTATTACAACTAGTGATGATATAGCCAGGAAGCCGCTATACCAGATACCAGCCTTGCCTTTATCATACGATATTGAAAGCAAGCGCGTACTCCGCAAAGCAGGTGAAGCACGTTCCGCACTGGCTGAATTAAAGGGTATTACAGCTATCATTCCTAACCAGAGCATTCTGATGAACACCCTGCCATTGCAGGAGGCAAAGGATAGCTCGGCAATAGAAAATATAATCACCACCCAGGATGAATTATACAAGAGCGATACGCACCTAAACCACTTCGCCACACACTCAGCAAAGGAAGTGCATAGATATGCCCTAGCACTTAAGAATGGCTACTTAAGGGTAAAGGAGTCCGGGTTGCTCATAAACAGCCTTGTAAGGGAGCTACAGGCGTTTATAGATGGTAATGATGCTGGCTTCCGTAACCAGGCAGGAACGGCACTTAAGAACGAACAGACAGGGCAAGTAATCTACACGCCTCCGCAAAGCCTGGAACTGATAGAAAAGCACATGCAGAACCTGGAAGCATTCATCAATGATGATTCTATGTGCGATTGGGATTCACTGGTAAAGATGGCTGTAATCCACCACCAGTTTGAAAGCATTCACCCATTCTCTGATGGTAATGGACGTACAGGTCGTATCATCAACATTCTATACCTAATCAAGCAGGACTTGCTTAATACCCCAGTGCTGTACCTCTCACGCTACATAAACCGTAACAAGGCAGAATATTACAGGCTACTGCAACAGGTGCGTGATACGAACTCAAGTAGTGAAGCCTGGGAAGAGTGGGTGCTGTATATGCTTGAAGCTGTACGCCAGACCTCAATACAGACCACCAAGCTAATCCAGGCTATAAAGGAGCTGATGCAAGCCCACAAACACAAGATTCGTGATAAGCTGCCTAAGATTTACTCGCAGGACTTGATAAACGTAATCTTTAGTCACCCATACACGAAAATTAATAATATTGAAGAAGGTCTGCACGTAAGCCGCCAGACAGCCGCGAAGTACCTGGATGAACTTGATAGCATTAAACTACTGCATAAAGT
>DITJ01000080.1 GCA_002422795.1 Alphaproteobacteria bacterium UBA6187
GGACAGTAGTGCGCGCAGGCGGGGAAACGTGCTCATACCAAAATAATGGGGAATTTTAAAGTAAAATCACTATAGAACTCACTCAAATAATCCTCATTATGCAGATGTCTTTATTAACCATTCTGATTCTAATCGGCATTTTGAATCAGAATGAGTATAAATCCCATTATTAAAAAACACGCTAGCTTGTATTTTATCTGCTATCCTAAATGATATAAAAATGTTATAACAATAATATCCAGGGTTGAAGCCATTTCTATGGCGCAGTTTCTGGTGGCCTAAGTGTGAATTAATAACAGGTAAGTATTATGACAGAAATAAAGAATTTACGCATTGTTGTTGCGGAAGATGACGATTTGAATCTCTTTATTGTAATGAAAACACTGGCAGATTATGGCCATGTAGGTATAGAATTTCCTGATGGCGACGTTACGTGGGAGTATTTATGCGAAAATCCCAGAGAAGTTGATATTGTCATTTTAGATAAAATGATGCTGAAAATGCATGGGTTAGAGGTTGTGCGCAGAATGAAAGACCATGCAATCTTGAAGAACACCCCTATAATTATTCAAAGCGGTGATGCTTTCCCGGATAAAATACAAGAAGCCCTAGATGTAGGAATAGACAAATATATAACAAAACCTTTTGAAGGCTCCGAGCTACTCGCAGTAATTCAGGAAGTGGCTGAAAAATATGGACTTGGTAAGAAATAGGTAAATATTTCAGCAAATTTTTAGGTTTTGTTGGTATCCGGGATGACAGCACTCCATATCTTGGGCATAACCTAGCATCGCATAAAAAGTATATTAACCCTGCACTGCCACAAATTCCTGCATTTTTTCAATAGCACGGTTTTCTATCTGGCGGATGCGCTCGCGTGATATGCCATAAGACTGGCTTAAATCCTCAAGTGTTGCCGGGTTATCGCTAAGCCTGCGGGCTGCGATTATTTCACGTTCGCGCTCATTCAAATTTTCCATTGCACGGGCAAATAAACGTCTTTTCCTGGCTAAATCCTGGCTTTCGGCAAGCACAACTTCATGACTCTCCACATCCGATGCTATCAAATCCAGCATCTCACCTGAATTTTCATCATTTTCCATTATAGGGGAATTAAGTGATTGATCTGCCTGGTTAAGACGCGAATCCATCTCCCTTACATCCTGCTCTGGAACATCAAGTTCCATGGATATAGTTTTTACATCCTCAGCTGAAAGGGCATTATTATCAATTTTGCGTAAACGGCTTTTCAAACGGCGCAAGTTAAAGAATAATTTTTTCTGCGAGGCTGTAGTGCCGATTTTAACCAAAGACCAGGAGCGCAATATATATTCCTGAATGGAAGCTCTTATCCACCATATTGCATAAGTTGAAAGGCGGAAGCCTTTTTCGGGGTCGAATTTCTTAACAGCCTGCATAAGGCCAATATTACCTTCGGAAATCATTTCAAGCAGCGGCAAACCATACCCGCGAAAACCCACAGCAATTTTAACAACAAGACGTAAATGGCTGGTTATAAGCTTGTGTGCAGCTTCCAGGTCTTCTGTTTCCGACCATCTTTTGGCAAGGATATACTCTTCTTCCTGAGTTAAATAAGGAAGTTTGCTTATTTTATCCATATAACTTGCAAGTGCGCCATCACTTGCAATTACCGGCAACGCTATATTTGTCATGGCTATACCTCATTATCATAATTGATATATGTATTCCTAACCCTTGAGCGAAAACATTATAACAAATTACAAGGGGGAGTTCAAGGGGTAAGGTTTTTTTTGTTCCGGAATCGTCATTATACCACAAAAAAAGCCACGGGTTTTACACCGTGGCTTTCAATTTTAAGAATAGCAAAGCAGCTTATTCTATCTCAAAAATCGCTTCAACTTCAACAGCAACGCCAAAAGGAAGACCGGCAACACCAACTGCCGCCCTTGCATGTTTTCCGCGTTCGCCAAATACTTGCGCAATAAGGTCTGATGCACCATTAGCAACAGCAGGATGATCGGTAAAATCAGGAGTAGAATTAACGAAAACACCAAGCCTGATGCATTTTGCTTTATCAAGGTTGCCGCTGCAAGCCTCAGTTAGCTGGGAAATAATATTAATTGCACAAACACGAGCAACTGCCTTACCCTGTTCAATTGAAAAATTATCACCAAGCTTGCCAACCTGGCCTTCAACACTGCCTTTAACAAAAGGTATCTGACCTGAAATGATTACCTGCTTACCGCTTATCATATAAGGGACATAACTGGCCGCTGGTTTTGGTGCCACTGGTATTTCAAGTTGAAGTTCCTGGAGCTTTTTTGCTACTGATGACATAATTATTTCCTATTTAGTGTTAGGTGTTAGGTGTTAGGTAATGGGTGATAGGTGCTAGGGAATTAAGAACTTCGTTTTGCGCTAAAAATTTACCTAAAAATAAGTCAGCCTAAATAAAATCCATATTCCCCAATACCTGTCACCCTTTACCCACCTCACCTAACATCTTTCCTCCCCTTAATCAAGATTTCTATGCAATTTTAGTTTCTTTTTATTATAAATCGGGTATAGGTATCAGGTGACGGGTTCTGGGTATCAGGTAATAGATGATAGTAGAAGTTATTTTCATCGCATATACTATATCCATCACCTAAAACCTAACACCTAAAACCTATTACCAAGAATGCATCTAGGCACAAAAATATACACATTACTCCGCGGCAAGCTGGTAGGAAAAGACAGCTTCGGCAATTGCTATTTTGAAAGCCGCAAAGCTGATAAAGAAGGAGCCCGCAAACGCTGGGTTGCCTATAAAGGACTCGCTGAACCTTCAAAAGTTCCGCCCGAATGGCACGGATGGCTGCATTACACTTTTAATGCCCCGCTTGAAGGCAAATATAACTGGCAAAAAGATTTCCTGCCGAATTTAACTGGCACAGACCTGGCTTATATGCCCCCTGCAGTAAAAGGTGGAACAAGGGATAAAGCTACCGGAGATTATGAGGCTTGGAAGCCTTAAAGTGGGTAATAGGTAATGGGTGACTGGTGTGGGGAAGAACTTCCTATCACCTATCACCCAATACCTATCACCTTTTAAACACAATAAAGAAAAGTGGAGCAAGATTGATGGGCAGGAATATAATTGAAACCCTAATGGGTGCCTTGGTAATATTTGTAGCGGTGACATTCATTTTTATATCATATAAAAGTGGTAATGTATCTTCCCCTATAAATAATTCTTATAAATTAACTGCAAAGTTCCGTGAAGTGGGCAGCATTACTATTGGCAGTGACGTGCGCGTTGGCGGTATAAAGATAGGAAGCGTTTCCAACCAGTCACTTGACCCGAAAACTTATATGGCAATGCTTGAATTAAGTATTAAGGACACAATATCACTTCCAAAGGATACCACAGCTGCTATAGTTGGTGATGGGTTATTGGGCGGGAAATATCTTGCCCTTCAGCCTGGCGGCGATGAGGTTCTATTAAAAAATGGTGATGAAATAAAATATACGCAAGATGCTGTAAATATTGAACAGCTTATAGGTAAATTTGCATTTGGCAGCGTTAGTAAAGGCGGTGATAAAGGTGGTGAAGCAAGCAATTCTACTGATAAAAAATAATAACATTACCAGGATATTAATATTATCCTTAATAATGTTGTGTATTTATAGCATTTCTTTTGCACAAAAAGAAGATGTGGGCGAGACGCCCGAACAATCAGATAGCAATTCAGTGCCTGAAAGCATAGCTGACGATTCACCTTTTAAGGTACAGGAAACACCCGTCGAAGAAGAACCAGCGCCCGCCGAACCTGACGCGCATAGCAATGTAACTGTCACAACGGAAGATGATTCATCCAACAGCGCAGCTATCACCCCACAAAACAGCAATACCGACGCAAAGAATTTTACAACGAGCGTGTCTTTACAAGGCTTGAATAAAATTACCGCCAGAACATCAAAAATAGAAGCAAAACTTGGGGAACCTGTAAAGTTCGGGAACTTGAATATAACCTTACGCGCCTGCTGGAAATCACCTCCGGAAGAAGAGCCGGAAAACAAAGCCCTTATAGAAGTATGGGAAGAAATACCAGATGAACCTCGCAAGAAAATCTTCAGCGGATGGATGTTCGCTTCAAGCCCATTAATATCAGCCCCTGAACATCCTGTTTATGATATAACAGTGCTGGAATGCACCGGATATTCCGTTAACACCTGGGTAACAGCTCCACCTAAGAATTAATTGATATGGAAATGGTATCAAAAGAAAGAATATAAAAATCAGGTTATACGGCTGTAACTTCTGGAATGGCTGGTATGGCAGATAGCAACGGCAAGTGCGTCAGCAGCATCTTCGGAATCAAATTTAGCGGTAGGCATAAGTTGCTTTACCATCATTCCTACCTGGTTTTTTTCGGCGCGGCCAACACCGGTCACGGATTTTTTTACTAAAGTTGCGGCATATTCGGTTAAATCGATTCCACTTAATGAAACTGTAAGCATCAATGCGCCGCGCGCATGGCCTAATTTCAGGGATGAGAGGGGGTTTTTATTCACAAAAGTTTCTTCAATAGCGCATTCATCCGGCCGGTATTGTTCAATAACATTCTTTATGCCATTAGAAAGTGCCGATAGCCGCTCTGCCAGTGGCAACTTGCTATCAGGCTTAACAAGCCCGCATGCAACAAATTTCAGGGAATTGCCGGAATAATCAATAACACCCCATCCGGTTTTTACAAGGCCTGGGTCTATTCCAAGGATTCGGCTCATCTGATTACTATTATTTTTACGCCAATATCCAGCTCTTTCCATATTTTATCAGCGGTGATAACAGGTAAATCCATAGATTTAGCGAGGGCAAGGCAGGCGCGGTCAGCAAGGGATAGGCCGTATTGTTTGGTTATTGGGCGTAATTTCGCAGTTATATGCGCCTGTTCTTCATTAAAAGGGATTATATCAGGTAGTAATTCTGGCAATTTCTCACGATATTTGTCGTTGTATATGTTTCTTGCCAGGGCATTTTCTATAACTTCAGCAAGATTTATACAAGATACTACCGCACCCGGTAAATATTGCCGCGCTACATCGCTCCCTGGCTCATTATGAAATAATGCTAGAATTGCAGAAGCATCAAAAATATACTGGTTATTCTTTTGCTGCATCTTCACGCCTTGCCTGAATTAATTCATCCACAAGCGAGATATCCGCAGCAATATGCTTGGCATATAATTCCTGCATCTCTGCCAGTGATTGGCTTAATGGTTTGATATGTATGCCTTTTTCATCGCATTTTATAGTGAACTTGTCACCGCTATGCAGATGTAAATTATCGCGCATTATAGCCGGAATTATTATCCTGCCATTTCCACTCATTGTTCCTGTTGTTATAAGTGCAGCCATGACGCCTCCAGATAATATGACATAACTATATTATATGACACTTTATCTATATTAGTCAATCAAACTTCTCGGCAATTTCATCAGGCACAATAAAATTCCCGGTTACATATTGTACGTCATCCAAATCTTCCAGTGCATCTACAAGTTTTAGGATAGATTCGGCCTGCTCAACATTTGCCACTTCCGAGGTGATCTTTGCAACCCAGCCGATACGGGCAGATTCAGGGTCGCCATATTTGGCAATTAAAGCATCGCGCACAGAGGTTAAATCATCAATAGTGCAGGTTATATTATGGGCCTCTTCTGAAGATTCTACGTTATCTGCACCGCATTCAACAGCAGCTTCGAATATTGCATCGGCAGAGGCGGCGCTTACAGGATATTCAATTATCCCAACGCGTTCAAACATAAAACCAACACTGCCGGTTTCGCCCAAATTGCCGCCTTGCTTGCTAAATGCCGAGCGCACATCGCTGGCGGTGCGGTTGCGGTTATCGGTAAGTGCATCAACGATTAAGGCAACGCCGCCCGGGCCATAGCCTTCATAATGGATTTCTTCGTAATTTTCGCCTTGTAGTTCGCCGGAGCCTTTTTTGATTGCGGTTTCAATGCGCTCACGCGGCAGGCCGGATTTGCGGGCGCTGATAACTGCGTTCCTAAGGCGCGGGTTGGCATCCGGGTCTGGTTGCCCCTGACGCGTAGCTACGGTTATTTCACGCACAAGTTTCGTAAAGATTTTGGCGCGTTTGGCGTCTTTTGCGCCTTTTTTATGTTTAATTGTTGAAAATTTCGAGTGGCCTGACATCTGGTTCTCCTGTAGTGGTCGGAAAGTGGATTATAGTTAAGTATAGTAAATTCACTAAAGAATGTAACTTCCGTGTTTTACATTATATACACATTCTGATAACGTTTTTCTTTTATTTTCCACCACCAAATTTTTTTGCTTTAGTCTCTCTCTTTCCTTCCTCTATAACAATATTATGTTGGTGGATACGTTCAAGCGCACCTAATGTTACAGCATTTATACTCGGTACTAGATCAAGGGGGGTGAGGAATTTTTTTGTTTTATTGTTATAGATAAATAATTTCTGGTTATCTACATCATGTAACATGATATTTACTTTGTCAGGGCTTATGCCATGTTTTTGTAAATTTTCTAATGAAAATTGTACAGTGGTTTTTGTGATGTTATCGGTGCTGATGTGATCATGGCAGCAGTCCATTGCTTTAGTAATTACCTGATCTTGCATGTTGCCATGAATAGTCTGGGTTACAGCCACGCAGTCGGTGTGTATTATAAGGTGGATATTATCATAATCCTTTAGCCTGGCTAAAGATGAATCTGTATATGCACAATCTCCTGGCACCTGAATGGATGCGCCCGGTGTGCGCATAATATCAGCCTCTGGGAAGAGGCGGTAAAGCATGTTATTCTTTCGCTTATCGATACATGCAATAACTGCTTCCTTACGTTTTTGCGTATCTGATTGTAATGCAGCGGAATTGAAATTAATAAGCCTTTTAGTTAGCCACTGGGAATCATTTTTATGTGTATGTGTAAATTTTAATTTATTCGTAACGGTATTATAAACTGAAAAATGTACTTTCTTCTGGTCTATGCCCCTATCTTCAAGTGAGGCTAAAAAATCATCATGCTCTTTCTGGCTGTTTTCTGAATCGGTAAGTATTGCAACGAAATCTGCCGTTCGTGCAATCGCCAGTGAATTATTAACCGGGTTGGTACTGCTATATGATTTGAAATCGCCCACTCCTTCAAACCGCGCCTGAAAGAAATCAGGGTAAATATCATTAATGACAGGGTTTAGCAGGCTGTTTGTGCTGGTAAATAAAAAGCCTCTTTGCTCATTGCCTGATTGGGTGGCAAGGTTGCTTAAAGATAAAGAACGGTAAGCATGCCTAAGGGCAAAACGTTTACCAAATCTCATGGCAGTTTGTAGATTTGTTTTAAATATTTTCCACACTGTGATGACCTTGTTTTTAGGGTAGTGCAGTTTTATAGGAAAAAATAAGAAAATCAATGTTAATTGTTAATGAGATGAGTATAGAGCCTTATCAGTTACAATATAATCAAGTTGCATGTCATGTGGGTCGGTTGGAAGTGTGGTGGGGGATTTCTGGCATTCATAGGCGTAACCTATTATTAAGGGAGTAAGGGGTTTAAGAGAGTAAGGGATTAAGTAAGAAAGAATAGTGAGGAAGACTTTCTTATTTCCCTTTTCCCTTATTCCCTTAGCCCTTACTCCCTTGTTCCCTTGCTCCCTTATATTCCTGATAGTTTTATCATAAAACCCCGCGCCATAGCCAAGCCTATGGCAATGCTCATCAAATGCAACCAAAGGAACCAGGATAATATCCGGTATTATATGTTCTTTTTGTATTTCAGCTTCGGATAATTGCGGATAAATGGCATTCTTTATAAGCTTATCCCCCGGCTGCCACGGGTGGAATAATAAAGGGTCGCTTGCACTTTGTACCGTTGGCAGTGAGAAAATTATGCTCTTTTTTCTGAGCGACAGTGTTTTTGGCAGTGGCGTTAAAAGCTTTTTCCCTTTCAAAAATAGCCATATACGTGTTGAAAAAGGTGTATGGGTTATGGCTAGGATTTTATCAAGCAGCGGCAGGGGATCAATTTCCCCGCGTATCGGGTGGTAAAAAGCGATTGTTTTTACCTTATTCAGCTTTATGTTTTTTATAAAGTTATCAGCGGCATTTATGGCAGCTATTTTTGCCTGTGATGCAGGAAGTTCGTTGCGAAGCTGGATAAAAGATTTGCGTAAAGAGGTTTTTGGCATGGTAATTGTATTTAAACTTTTTCTTTAGTAAATATCAAGCTGTACGTCATTGCGAGCCACAAAGTGGCGTGGCAATCCAGAAAATGTTACGATAAATATGCAGTTTTATTATTATTTATAGTAATTTAATTATCCCAACTGCTAAACC
>DITJ01000107.1 GCA_002422795.1 Alphaproteobacteria bacterium UBA6187
TTCAGATCCTGCAACTAACCAGGGGATAGCGGGGGTAAATGTACCGGGAGGCTCACTTGTTGATTCCCAATGGTGGGCTAGCTCAACTTCTGATACGTTAGGTGTGCCGGTATATCCAACGACATTGCGTAGCTTATCTATGGTTGGTATTGGTGGTTATTATAGCAATAATGCCGGGTTTGGATCGCTCTTTACACCAAAAGAGGCTGTTAGTATTGATAAAAAACTTGATGATGGCCTGCCTGAAACAGGTGTGGTTTTTTCAGGTGGTGGATGTACAGGAGGCGGCTGGACTTGCAGTTCAAGCTGCACAAGTGGAAATTCTTACCAATTAGACGTAAACACCAAGGAATGTTATATGGGGTTCTTGTTGCCTTATTAAAAATCCTCATTATGCAGAGGGTCCTTTAAAGGTTATGGCATTTCCCATACCTTCTTTCCACATAATTTTCCAGAATATTCTTAAACTCAGAAGTTATATTATCACCGCGAAGGGTTACGGATTTTTCACCATCTATGAAAACAGGGGCGATTGGGTCTTCCCCATTTCCTGGCAGACTGATGCCTATATCGGCATGTTTACTTTCGCCTGGGCCGTTTACAATACAGCCCATAACGGCTACATTCATGCTTTCAACGCCTGCAAATTTTTCTTTCCATAGTGGCATTGATGTGCGCAAATAGGTTTGGATATCGTCAGCAAGCCTTTGGAAATAATCGCTGGTAGTGCGGCCGCAGCCAGGGCAGGCGGTAACCATTGGGGTGAATGAGCGCAGACCCATAGTTTGCAAAATTTCTTGCGCGACTATAACTTCTTTATCGCGGCTGGCGCCTGGTTCGGGGGTGAGCGATATGCGGATAGTATCGCCAATGCCTTCTTGTAATAATACCGAAAGTGCAGCAGTTGATGCAACTATGCCCTTGCTGCCCATTCCAGCTTCGGTTAAACCTAAATGCAGGGCGTAATCAGAGCGCACTGCAAGTTCGCGATATACGCTGATTAAGTCCTGTACACGGCTTACTTTGCAGGAAATGATTATCTGGCTTTTATCAAGACCGATATTCCTGGCTTGTTCTGCACTGGAAATAGCGGATTGTATTAACGCTTCACGTAAGACTTCATCGGCATCTTTCGGGGTTGCTACTTTCGCATTTTCATCCATTAATTTTGCAGATAAAGCTTTATCCAAACTGCCCCAGTTTACGCCAATACGCACTGCCTTATTATTCTTTGCAGCAATTTCTACAATATTTGCAAAATGTGATTCATGCTTTGCACCAAAGCCTACATTGCCGGGATTGATGCGGTATTTTGCAAGCGCCTCCGCGCATTCCGGAAATTTGGAAAGGAGCGTGTGACCGTTATAATGGAAACATCCAACCAGCGGCACATCAAGCCCGGCGGCCAGAACTTTATCACGTATGTATGGAATGGCTTTTGCAGATTCTTCGTTATTTACGGTGAGGCGCACAATTTCACTGCCTGCGCGCGCAAGCTCAATAACCTGCTTGGCGGAGGAGGCGATATCGGCAGTATCGGTATTGGTCATGGATTGCACCATCACCGGTGCATCGCCGCCTATTGTGTAATTGCCAACTTTTACCGGGATGGTTTTGTGACGGGTTATTTTTGTGTTTTGGACCATGGAAATACTTTTTATAAGTTATAACAATAACATGATGGGAATATTACAAGAGCGTTTAGATAAATCAACCAAAAAGGAGTTTTTATGGGTAATACCACAAACCTTAGCATATCCCTTGTCGCCCAAAATCAGGCGCAGAAGGAAGTGACCGTTAATGAAGCATTAAGTATTATTGATGCGGTTTTAAATAGGGGGGCGGTGCATAATGGCACGAATACGCCGCCGGTATCGCCAGCGGAGGGGGATTTATATATTATAGGAGGCTCACCAACGGGCGCGTGGTCTGGCAAGGCTGATAAATTGGGGTATTATAATAGTACATGGAAATTCATCACCCCCAATGAAGGCATGACAATATGGCTGAATGATGAGGATTGCCAGTATTCATGGGATGGTAGCGCCTGGGTTTACACTGGGGTGGATGCGCTTGATGATTTAAGCGATGTGGTTATAACAACCCCAGCCGCAAACCAGCTTTTGCAATATAACGGCAGTGAATTTGTTAATACGCTCAATGTCGATAATCTAGGCAGGGTAGGGGTGAATAGCGCGGCAGATTCCACCAATAAACTGGCTGTGAAAAGTGATGCTGTGCTGTTTGATAATAATGGCACAAATTCACAAGTGAAAGTGAATAAAAATGCCAGCGGTGATACAGCATCTCACTTGTTTCAGGACAATTATTCAGGCCGCGCTGAATTTGGCCTGATCGCCGATGATAATTTCCAGCTTAAGGTATCTTCTGATGGCAGTTCCTGGCATCAATCATTTGTGGTGGATAAGGCAAGCGGCAATGTTGATTTCAAACAGGCTCTTACATTTGATGGCGCGGTAACAGCAAATAGCAGCATAACTTGCGGCACAAACCAGCTTATTACCCCGGAAATTAAGAACTATGCAGAAACCCTCACCATAGCCAATTCTTCCACCGCATACACTATCGATTTAAGCAATGGCAATGCCTTTAAAATTACCATGACAGGCAATTGCACTTTCACTTTCAGCAATCCTCCGGCAAGCGGTAAGGCTGGCTCGTTTACTCTTATTCAAATTCAGGATGCAACAGGGGGTAGAACAACAACATGGCCTGCATCGGTTAAATGGTCGGGCAGCAATGTGCCTTCGCTTGCCACGGCTGCGGATGCGGTGAATATCCTAACCTTTATTACCGTTGATGGCGGAACCACCTGGTATGGGTTTATGGCAGGGGTGGATATGAGGTAGTGGAATTTTGATTTCAGATTGTAGATTTAAGATATTCTTTATGATGGGAAAACCGGGAGTATCATGCGCTTCTGAAGAGCGGGGATTGTATTCCCTTAGATAGGTATTTTATTGCAATCCGCTCCCGGGAGAAATGGCACTCTTTTGATGGAGTGCCGGGAGTCGAAAACCGCCAATATATGAGCGCAGGCTTATTCCCCGAATAAACGGGTATTGTATTATCCTACTCCCGGCAGAAAATGCGCGGAAGCAAGGCTTGCTGTTACGAGCCTATAAATATTAATCGCAATATATTGGAGGTTTTCGGCCCCCTCAAAACTCATAATAAACAGCCAGGTAGAAAAGTCAAATTCTAAGTGCAGGAGGCATTTTCTCTATATGTAATTGCGAGCCGAAGGCGTGGCAATCCAGCCTTTCTTGGATTTAATACTGGATAGCCACGTCTCTATCGCTTCTCGTGATGACGTATTTTAAAATCAAAGGAGCATATAATGAACCTATACCTCCAAAACCGCACCTCAATGAAAACTGGTGATGTAATTGCTTTTTCAGGTAATGGGCGGGTATCAAAAATTATAAAGTGGAAAACAAAAAGCCCATATTCACATGTGGGAATTGTGCTGGATACAAATATGCAAGGCATGGGCAAGGCGGTGCTTATGATGGAATCTACCGCGCTTTGTCATATACCGGATGTTTTAAGCGGTAAAATTATGAATGGGGTGCAGATGCATTTTTTATCCAGAAGGCTGGAAACTTATGACGGCTCTGCGTGGTGGCTGCCACTCAAGGAATTATTGCCGCCTTATGCTGTTTTTAATTTGCAAAGCTGGTTAAGGGAAAAGCGGCTTGAGCATGTGCCGTATGATAAAATGCAGGTGCTTGGGGCGGGAATGGATTTTTTCGACTGGATTCCAGGGCTCGCCAATGAGAAGGATTTTTCATCATTATTCTGCTCAGAACTGGTAACAAAAGCGCTGCAAATTGCGGGTGTGGTTAATGATAATATCAACCCTTCAGAACAAACCCCGGCAGATGTTGTGGCTATGGGATGTTTTGGCGGTGTGGTGAGGGTGAAATAAATTTAAGATTTAGGATTTAAGATTGTAGATTTATAGAAATCTTAAATCATAAATCTAAAATCTTAAATTGTTTATTAGTGGGAATTTTATGACTGAAGAAGATATACGCCGCATCGTGCGCGAAGCCGTATTTGAAACCCTTAGTGGGCTTGGCATGGCAACTAATGAACAGCAGGAAGTGCAGGCGGATTTTATTTATATGAGGAAAATGCGAAAAGGCTCCGAGGCTATGGGGCGCACTATCCGCACCACCGCAATCACCGCAATAGTACCAACATTTATTTACCTTATATGGCAGGCGGTTAAGGAGGCGGTGGGGAGATGATTAACGTTCTAACCAGTTGTTGTTCAGAGCGTTATGGAAATTGTGCTTGATAGGTTTTTAATCCTAGCTAATTACACAACCTATACTTAGATTTGTTCCTGACAATAATCTTTCTGTATGTGAACCATGTATCTCTCTAAGTAGATTATGCATTGCACGCACATTTTGAGGTATATTGTCTTGTACATCAATATTATTATGGTTCTGCCCACGTGCGTTCCTAACGGCGGCATCGAATTGTTCTGGGCCGAATTCTCCTGCATAAAGTTGCTCGCGGGTAAGGTGTAATTCTATCCTGCCACGTTTTGTACTTTCAAGAATGCGCTTTGGTTTATCCCCCCTGCTATCCCTGATATTAGCCATCGCCTGTTCAATTGGAATAGTTATTGGACAATTCCTAAGATATTCAAGGGTGCATTCACCAGGACGACTATAATCATTACTAAAATTGCTTGACCAGTAATGTCCATCTGTTTGTTCGCGGGTCAGGCCCAAGCACATTGCTTGGATACGAAATCCATTAAGACCTTTGATTTCCTCAAAGGCTTGCTGGATTGTAACATCAGCAGGGCGAGGTAGGCTAAGGTACTTCAAGGTGCTTGAAGCTATTTTGCCGGAGTCGTCTTTGTCATTCCAAATATGTCTTCCTCCCGCGAGAGCTTGCTCCATTGTTAGACCAAGTGATTCAGCTTTGGTCAAGAATCCGCAAATTTGGAAATTACGAGATATTCTTTGTCTGTCACTTTCATGTAGAATATCATGATTTTGCATAATATATCCTGTAAGTATTACAATAAACCTGATTATACCATGGATTTATTAAATTTTTATTACACTTAAGAAAAAATCCTATGCCAAAATTTTCTGAGAAATCCAAAAAATTATTATCAGGGTGTGATGCACGCCTGTATGAAATCTGCATGAATGCCATTGAAATAATGGACTTTACCATAATCACCGGCTACCGTGGTAAAGATGCGCAAAATAAGGCATTTGCTGAAGGAAACAGCAAGATTAAATACCCACAAAGCAAACATAATATCTACCCTTCGCGCGCGATTGATATTGCCCCGTACCCGATTGATTGGAAAGATCATAACCGATTTGTCTTGCTTGCAGGGGTTATGCTCGGTATTGCCCATGAGCATAATGTAAAGCTCCGTTGGGGCGGTGATTGGAGTGGTGACTTTAACTTAAAAGATAATAAATTTTCAGATTTAGGGCATTTTGAGATTGTGGAAATGGAATAATGTTATTTATGCATGTTCGCAATACCCGCATTCCTGTAACTTCCCCAGCATATGGGCTGGAGGCGGTGCGGAAATTTCAATCGGGCTTTGGTTATGATATAGCGGTATGGTAATTGCCAGTGCATGAAGATGCATAGTTAAATTCTCAGGATCTTGTTCAAAACCATATATTTTATCCCCAACAATAGGATGTCCGATTGCTTTGCAATGTACCCTTATCTGGTGTGTTCTTCCTGTGCGCGGGTAAAACTCTACTGCTGCCAGGTTTTCTTTCTGGTTTATTACGCGGTAATCGGTAACGGATGGTTGCCCTTCAGGGTGCGCTTCCATCCACCAACGGTGTTTTAGCGGCGATTGCTTGCGTAAATTTATATCTATACGCCCTTCAATTTTATCAAAACTGCCATGCACTACAGCTAAATAGGTTTTAGTGATGCGCCTCGCCATAAAAATTTTGCCGATACGCCTTAAGCCCTCCTTATTCCGCCCTAAAATAAGGCAGCCGCTGGTATCGCGGTCCAGCCTGTGCGCAGGAATCGGCTTATCAGGCAGGCCAAAACATAATTCGCCTAAATATTGTTCAAGGTTTTCTCCGCCGCCAGTGCCACTATGAACAGGCATAGAAGCAGGCTTGTTAATCACTATGATTAAATCATCCTGGTAAAGTATACTGCTTTTTAAGGAATCATAGTGCATGGGTATAAGTGAACCGTGGGAAGTTTAGCTGGGTAAGCATCCCTCAAGACAAGTACAGTATTGCCGAAATAATTAATAGTTTGAAGCGCCCTTTCTAATATTATTAACTATTCTTATCATTTTCTGGGGTAACATTAGTCATTATTTTAGCTTCATCAGCTTTTTCTTTTTCATCGCCTTGCAACTCATCCTTTAGCGATTTAAAGCCCCTGCCAATGTCTTTTATGGCATTAGGTAATTTACCAGGACCAAATATCACCAGCACAACCGCCAGCAAAAGTAATAATTTCCATATCCCCATCTTGTTCTCCTTATTTTAAAATCACCAGTTTATAGCAGTATAACTGCTACGCTAAACCTCTGGAACCGTTAAGCCATTTTGCAGGCAAGCAGCTTTAAGCGTGTTCCCAAGCAGGCAGGCTATTGTCATTGGTCCTACGCCGCCAGGAACCGGGGTTATTGCGCTTGCAACTTTTGCAACTTCCTCAAAACATACATCGCCGGATAATTTATAATTACCATCGCAGGTTTGCACCCTGTTTATGCCAACATCAATCACAACCGCGCCCGGCTTTATCCATTCACCACGCACAATTTCCTCAACACCAACAGCAGATACCACAATATCTGCGCGGCGGCATACGGCTTCAAGATCTTTTGTACGTGAATGCGCCATAGTAACCGTACAATTTTCACGAAGCAATAATTGCGCCATGGGCTTGCCAACGATATTGGAACGACCAATAACAATTGCATTTTTGCCTGTAAGGTTACCAACAGTATTCTTTATAAGCATAAGGCAACCAAGCGGAGTGCATGGAACCATGCCGTCTTCCTGACCTGTTACCATTTTTCCTACATTGATAACATGGAAGCCATCAACATCTTTTTCAGATGTTACAGCATTAATTACCGCATTTTCATTAATATGCTTTGGCAGTGGCAGTTGTACCAATATACCGTGTATTTTTTTATCTACATTAAGTGCATTAATTTGTTCAATAAGTTCTTTCTCTGTAATTGTAGCAGGAAGCTTGAATTCATAAGAATTCATACCAGCTTCAAGTGTTTGCTTACCTTTATTCCTTACATATACCTGGCTTGCAGGATCTTCCCCAACCAATACAACAGCAAGTCCTGGTGTTATATTATGCTGATTTTTAAGTATATCCACCTGAGATGCAATTTTTTTTCTAAGTTTTTCAGCAAAGGCTTTACCATCTATTATTTTAGCTTTCATAAGTTCTAGATATAGAGTTAGGGTTACGGGGGTTATTTAACAGGATTCAAAAGTTTAATGAATTTTTTAATGTGTTCGTATTTTGCCTATTTCGGATAGAACATTCAACAAAAATTCGTATTCTTTTCTAATATAATTGTATGCCTGCTCTGCAATGGCATAAATATACTACCAATAAGCACTTAGACTTTGTAAATCACTATAAAATTCAGCTGTTGAAACAATCAACCACTTTTAATACATTATAGGCATGATTGATAGTTTTTATCGTATCATCATTGGTTTTTCCATTTAAGTCAGGGTGGTGCGCCTTGGCAAGTTCTTTGTATCTTTTCTTTATTTCCCGGATAGTTACCGGATAATCCAAATTAAGAACCTTCAATGCATCCCTAACTTGCTTTGGTAAACGTGAGATGGCGTTATTATCCTGCCTTGCCTTATAATTATCCTCAGATGCACCAAGGAAGTTTTCAAATAACTGCTTTCTTACTTCTTCAACATTATTATAATCTTTAGCACCAACGCCCATTTTCCATGTTGGCCTGTGACCGGAAAGGCTGCCCCTTTGGAAAGCGTCTATCTGCTTTTCATCCATTTTATTAAAGAAATTCCAGGATTTATTATATTCCCTTACATGCTGAAGGCAAAAATGATATCTATCCACCCGGCTCATAGATTCCTTTGGAGCCGGGAATTTTCCTTCTTCCGCGCATCCGCTCCAGGAGCAAGTTCCAGCTTCCGCATTATAATTTTTTATATTTTCAAATTGCTGCATCAGTTAAGTAATTTTAAATTTTAATTTACCAGAAGTTATCATATATATACTTATTCTGTCTCGAACTGCCGATTATAATGCATCGTCTTTATTTGTTATAGGGAAAAGTTAAATATTTGAAATAGAGCTACTATTACTTCAGATTTAACTTTTTCCTATAACAAAAAACACTTGATTCTAATCGGTAGTTTGAAACAGAATGAGTATAAATAAAAATAATATAATTTTGTAGTAAATTTTATGCCACCTCTTGTAAATGACAAATTATCATCTTTAGATACTGCAAAAGATATTTTAATTCAATCCCTTGGAATTGCAGGCGAACAATTCACTTATGTTTTGCGCACCCTTAAACAATTTAATCCAGGTAAAAGTTACTCCGAAAATATAAACGATAGTATAAAATCCAAGGGTATCTCTAAAACATATTTAGATGGAAGTGTTTTCACAGCATCACAAGTTGTTTCCAGGCAAGCTATTCGCGGAGGAATTATTGCTACAGCTAACCAATTAGTTCCACAAGATATAAAGGATAACCATCCTACAATAGAAAGGCATTTTGGTAATATTTCGATGATTGCCTTCGATCCATTTCCACATACATTTTTTTTAAATGCTAGAACAAAGCAGATGACATCTGCAAACAAAGTTGGCATTATTGATGCGATTAAAAAAAATCCATTTCAAGGTTTCGTTCCTGCTGCAACATGCCAATGGATTTTCCTACCACTAATGTTGTATATAGACCAGAAAGCAAAAGAGCACTTTAAAGCCGATGACTTATCCATACCACAAAAAGCAGCCAGTGCAGCAGTGGTTTGCGCCGCCTATGTGCCTATTACTGCGCCACTTGATATGGTAAGGGTAAGAATGCAGGCGCAAAATTCAACAATAAAAACTATGGGGCAGGGGTTATCTCAATTATGGCAGGAATCACAAATAAATCCTTCAAAAATTGTCCGCTATACTAATATAAAAGGAAGGGCCGGGCTTTTACTTAACTTTTTTTCATATTCTAACGCAGGAATATCGGCAAGGTCGGTATCTAACTTCATTCCTACACTTACTGGGATGGCAGCGATTGACTGGGTTGATAAAGTTTCTAGAAATAAGGATGAAAACGGAAGTTCTAAATCTTTTTAACATAATTAAAAACCTTGCCTGCCTTTACATTCTACCAATGGTATAGCATTTCCTAAAATCAATTCTGCAATTATTCCGTATATTTTTTGGTTTTATCATAGGGATTGCGCCTAAAAGATGGATTGTGACACGTGTTCCCGCGAGGGCGGGAATCCAGGAATATTCTTAATATACAGGTGGTTATTGTATAAAAGGGCTGGATCCCCGCCTGCGCGGGGAAACGGTGCCTCAAACGCTCATTCTATAAGAATGAAAATGGGAAATGCTATATCAATTACAAGTTCTTTATTGAAAATCCTTATAATTTATATCGCATTATTATTCTCGCGCGCCCATGATTAATATATACTTAATTTTAATCATGGGCTTTTTATGAAGATTATAAAACTTGTATCCCTTGTAATTATCCCTCTTATTTCTGCTTGCGGTGAAACCACAACAGACCGCGCACTTAGCGGTGGCGCGATAGGTGCCGGTGTAGGTGCAGTTGGCAGCACGATTACCGGCGGAAGCCCTATTACAGGGGCAATAGTAGGCGGCGCTGCTGGCGCTGCTACAGGCGGCCTTACAAAAGAAAAAGATCTAAACTTAGGTAAGCCAATATGGCGGAAGTAGCCACCTATACTTTCCATTTTCAATAATTATGCGTTAATCTTAGGCGCATAATTATTGAAAATTTTACAGTCATCTTTCTAGCAAATCCCTTCTTCCCCAAACTTATATTTCTCACTTCCTGATGTTGTAAACTCCATACTTTACAAACCCTCTATTTGGCCATATATTGCCGGAATAAAAATCTCGTGAATCGTTTATAGCGAATCATGAGCCGTAAGTTGCGAACGGAACGTGACTCACCTATTTAAAATTAAGTAAGGTATCCATAATGTTCACCACTCTGGCACGAAAAATTTTCGGCACTGCTAATGATAGAATTTTAAAGTCCATCAATGCTATTATTGCGCAAGTAAATTCATTCGAGCCTGCAATAGTTGCTCTTTCAGATGTTGAGTTGCGCGCAAAAACGGAAGAATTCAAGCAGCGCCTGGAAAAAGGTGAAACAATTGATGATATATTGCCGGAAGCTTTTGCCGTTGTTCGTGAAGCTGGCAAGCGCACCTTAGGCATGCGCCATTTCGATGTGCAACTGCTCGGCGGTGTTATCCTGCATCGCGGCATGATAGCGGAAATGAAAACCGGTGAGGGTAAAACCTTAACCGAAACATTGCCGATTTACCTTAATGCCCTTAGCGGCAAAGGTGTGCATCTGGTAACGGTAAATGATTACCTGGCAAAACGAGATTCCGAGTGGATGGGCAAGTTATACCGTTTCCTTGGCCTTACAGTTGGCTGCATAGTGCATGATCTGGATGATGAGGAGCGAAAAGCCGCTTACGCGTGCGATATAACATACGGTACTAATAACGAATATGGCTTTGATTACTTGCGCGATAATATGAAATATTCGCGTGAGCAGATGGTGCAGCGCGGATTTAACTATGCAATTGTGGATGAGGTGGATTCAATACTAGTTGATGAAGCACGCACGCCACTTATCATTTCCGGCCCTACCGAAGATAATTCCGAGCTTTATTATTCTGTCGATAAACTAATCCGCAAGCTTGAAAAAGGCGATTATGAAATCGATGAAAAAGCTAAAAGCGCAGTCCTTACCGATGCAGGCACGGAGAATATTGAAAAAATCCTTAAAGATGCTGGGTTACTGCCTGCAAGCAGCACATTATATGATATTGATTCAATATCGCTTGTGCATCACGTAAACCAGGCGTTACGCGCGCATAAATTATTTACCAACGATACCGATTATATCGTTAAAGATGGCAAAGTAGTAATTATTGATGAATTTACAGGCCGCATGATGGAAGGCCGCCGCTATTCTGACGGCTTGCATCAGGCATTGGAAGCCAAGGAAAGCGTGAATGTCCAGAATGAAAACCAGACACTTGCATCAATAACATTCCAGAATTATTTCAGGCTTTATCCTAAACTTGCAGGCATGACCGGAACCGCAATGACCGAAGCTTCAGAGTTTGCAGATATCTACAAACTGGAAGTTGTTGAAGTTCCACCAAATCTTATCGTTGTAAGAAAAGATGAGGATGATGAAATTTACCGCACCTCGGCTGAGAAGTTTACTGCCATAATAGACGTAATAGAAGAGTGCCACAAACGCGGCCAGCCGGTTTTAGTTGGTACTATCAGCATTGAAAAATCTGAATTCATTTCAGATTTATTAAAAAAGAGGAAAATACCGCATAACGTACTGAATGCAAAACAGCATGAGCGTGAAGCGCATATTGTAGCGCAGGCCGGACGTTTAGGCGCGGTTACCATCGCCACCAATATGGCTGGCCGTGGTACTGATATTATGCTTGGTGGTAATCTGGAAATGATGCTTGCTGATGAAGCTGGCAATATAACTGATGAAACCAAATTAAAAGCTTTAGAAGATAAAATTAAGAAACAGATTGCAGCCGATAAAGAAAAAGTGAAAGAGGCGGGCGGATTATTTGTTCTTGCAACTGAACGCCATGAAAGCCGCCGTATTGATAACCAGTTGCGTGGCCGTGCAGGAAGACAGGGCGACCCAGGATTATCTAAATTCTATCTTTCCCTTGAAGATGATTTGATGCGCATTTTCGGTTCGGACAGAATCGGCGGAATGCTGCAAAAACTAGGCTTAAAAGAAGGTGAGGCTATCACCCACCCATGGATCAGCCGCGCTATTGCTAAAGCGCAAGAACGTGTGGAAGGCCATAACTATGAAATCCGCAAAAACCTGCTGAAATTTGATGACGTGATGAACGATCAGCGTAAGGTTATTTACGACCAGCGTATTGGTGTTATGGAAACTGATGATGTATCAGAAACCATAAAGGATATGCGTGATGAAGTAACGGCGGAACTTGTTGCTAAATATATCCCTGAAAAATCATACCCGGAAGAATGGGATACGGAAACCCTGCATAATGAAATATTCCGCGTTTATGGCATTCACGCGCCCATTACTGAATGGGCAAAAGAAGAAGGCATTGCTGACCCGGAAATATTGCAAAGGCTGGATAAGGAAATTGATGATTTATTTGCAGCAAAAGAAGCAAATTATAATGCTGAAATAATGCGTATGGCGGAGAAGCGTATTTTGCTTCTAACGCTTGACCAGCTTTGGAAAGAGCATCTGCTCAGCCTTGACCATTTGCGCCAGGGTATTGGCCTGCGCGCCTATGGCCAGAAAGACCCGCTTAACGAATATAAGCGCGAAGCCTTCGATATGTTCGCTGATATGCTTACCCGCATGCGTGAGGTGGTTACAGGCCGTATCGCCCATATGGAAATCGGCACCGAAAACCAGGATATGCAGCGCCTTGCCGCAGTACCTAAAATAAGCGATAAACTTCAGCAAAGCCGTATAGACCCGGCACTTATTTCAAAGAAAATGCCAGCGGTTTCCCTTGCCATGCCTAAGAAAAAAGTAAAACCTGAAGAGCGTGACGCATCTGATATGGAAAGCTGGGGAAAAGTAGCCAGAAATGAAGCTTGCCCTTGCGGTTCCGGCAAGAAATATAAGCAGTGCCACGGTAAGCTTGATTAGGCACTGTTAGCAAATTCTACTATATCTTGCTGCAAATGGTGTTTTTCTGCGATACGGTGCTCACGTATGTCTATATACGCTGCGCTCCGTTTCTCAAAAAACACCATTTTCGCTACGTTATAGCGAATTTGCTAACAGTGCCTATGGAATGGCTACTTTTTTAAATATAGTGATTTTACTTTAAAATTCCCCACTACGTCATTGCGAGGAGGCGAAGCCGACGTGGCAATCCAGAAAACTTATTAATATAATTCAGCGCCTTATAAAGAATGTCCTGGATCGCCACGCCTTTGGCTCGCGATGACGTAGTGGGGAATTCTTAAGTGAAGCTACTTAAGGCACAACGTCATCGCTATGATCCGAAACATCAGTGAGCGCGAGGTGGTGATCCATCTTTTCTTCGTGCGCAATGAAGTGCGACTCGTCGCAATAAAATCTTGCCAGTTGCTTACTATGCAAAAGTGTACGTTGCCTAAAAAGCTAAGCAGGAATTAAATAAATCCTACTTCCTGCTCAATCTTTGGCTAATAAAATGATCCAGCGATGCTTTACCAGCGCCACATATAGCGAGCCAGGTAAATATAGCAAAATAGGCTGCCTCTTCAAAACCCAGCAATGTTTCTAGCGAATCAATATCATCCCACTTAGCGGAGGTAATGGCAACCAACATCACCACGGCAAGTGCGCCACCACTGATGCGAGTGAAAAGGCCAAGTATTAGAAATAGGCCGCCGAAACATTCTATTCCTGATGCAAGTGGTGTCATAATTTGTGGGAATGGAATGCCCCAACCGGTAAATAGCTCAATCATCCTAGGTAAATTATTCAGTTTCGTCCAGCCTGTGAGCATAAACACATAGCCAACGATTATGCGTGCAACCAGAGGCCCTGCCCATAAAAAATGTGAGGCAATACGTTCTGGCCAGTTGATAAGAAATTGTATTATTTTCATGCTATCTTCCTTTTTTGGTTATTTTGGTTATCTTGGTTATATTCGTGATAAGCAAGTAAGCCGTTACGCATCCATCGTGAAAAATATTCGGAAATTTTTCCTGCCGCCGATTCGTCAACTTTTTCCAAAGCCTCACCAATTGGCACTCCAGCAAATAATGCGCTCAGAAGCTGATACTCGACATCTTCTAAATTCATACGCCAAACCACATCCTCATGACGGAATATTGCGAGGAATGTTTTTTCCGGTGCAGGTATTGTCGGCGAAAGTTCTTCGTTCACCTCGCGGAAATAGGCGTTCACCGGATAGTTAAACGCAAAAATCTGAAGCGCTTTGCGGGGGTGGAGCACGGTTTCCATTAGTTCATCAGGCGTCATGCCTTCTAAATGTTTAGGCTCAAGCGGTGTGGTTTCTTCCGGGTCATTCAGTTGTGATATGGCTGTTTCCATCGTGCAGATTTCTGTAAAAAATGGATTGCCTAGCTTATGATTAGCAATAAATTCTGGCAATGCTACTGCGTAACGCCCGATGTTAAAATGATTAGAGTGCGCAGTATTTACAAAATCTGTAATGAGCTCATCAAAAGCTGTATCACCCATGGCATATTTAAGAACTGGATAATCTTCTGCAGTTACATCATATAATCGAAAACGATAGGCATTCACATACACCCCAAGCTGATCGGCAGGTGCGAATTCCACTTTGGCACGAATCCATTCATCCGGTTTGCTATCGATTTGTTTTCCTCGGAGAATAGCTTCCTGCATGGAGGTTTGCATATTTACGAGTGTGCTTGTTATATTAGCAACGTAGCGGCCTTCATCTTTAGCAAGGTCTGGTAGCGGTGCATAGTTTTGTGCATCTTTTGCGGCATCCTTGGCTTTGTCCAATTCGGCATATAGCACATCGAATTCAGGGATATTGCCATCCCACTCTACCATGGTGTTGGGCACGCGGCCAGCCTTATGCACCACATATTTATATAGCGACCAAACTGCATCCACCACATGATCATCATGCGTATCTATAATATGCGTACCCTTATTTGTATGACCGGAAAGGTGAATCTGCACAACCTTATCAAGTGGCAGCGCATCAATATATGCCTTTGCATCCAGGCGGTGATTATAGCAAGTCACATACACATTATTTACATCCAGCAGCAAATGACAACCAGACTCCTTGGCCATTTCCGCAATGAATTCACTTTCGGGGATATGTGATGTTTTGAATTCTAAATAGGTTGATGGGTTTTCGAGCGTTAATGGGCGCTCCAGAAAATCCTGCACCTGCTTGATGCGTCCTATTATATGCTTCAGCGCTTCTTCTGTATAAGGCACAGGTAATAAATCGTGGCTATTTTTGTGGGCAATTCCTGTCCAACATAAATGATCGGAAATCCATGCCGGTTTAATTTCATCAGCAAGTTTTTTGAGCTTGCGTAGATATTCAGAATTCAGAGGGTCGACTGTGCCGATTGACATGGCAACACCATGCATAACTATTGGATAGCGTTCGGCGATTTTTGCTAGATTACGGCGTGGTTTGCCACCAGTATCCATAAAATTTTCTGAGATAATCTCAAACCAATCCACATCGGGTTGGTTTTCAAAAATATGGCTATAGTGCTTGGGGCGAAGCCCAAGACCAAAGCCGAGATTCGGGAAGTGATCGGGGAAATTGGGCATAAGAACTTTTAGTAAACACGGGAGCCATAACAGCCCCCGTGTTTTCCTGGTCAATAAGATTATTTGCTACCATCAGTCGCACAAGCGCTTTTACCTTTGCACTCGTTTTTACCATCAGGGCTATTGCCTTTGCAAGAATTCTGGCCTTTGCAAGCATGCTTTTCTTTAGCTGAAGCCGCAGGTTCTTTATCAGTTGCGCAAGCGCTTTTACCTTTGCACTCATTTTTGCCATCAGGGCTATTGCCTTTGCAAGAGTTCTGGCCTTTGCAAGCATGTTTTTCTTTTTCAGCTTTAACAGCTTCAACTTTTTCAGCTTGAACAGCATTATCCGCAGCATTTGCAACGTTAGCAGATATTAAAGAAGAAGTAGAAAGAAGGCCAGCAAGAGCAGCAACAGCAAGTTTTTTTGACGTAGACATAGAATTTTCCTTATTAGAATTGTGTTAAAATATACTGCGTGTAACAAAGTAGTACGATCGCAATATTATACCTTAATTCGTAGATCTGCAAATAATAGTTACATCGGTTATAAAATAATTATTTTATAAAACTATGCATTGCAATCAAGTGCTTTCATATACAGCAAACACTATAAATCCTTAACTATACTCATTCAGTTTGAAACATAATGAGTATAGGTAGGCTCTTTTAACAAAGCCTAACCACCACAGCCAATTCATCCCCACTTACAGAAACATCAATCCCATCACCATCTTTTACTTTTCCTTCTAAAACCATTGTTGCCAGGCGGTTTTGTAAGTGTTGCTGGATAACGCGTTTAAGTGGCCTTGCCCCGTAAATAGGATCATAGCCTTTATCGGCCAGCCACTGGCTTGCCGCTTTATCCAGATTAATTGAAATATTACGCTCTGCAAGAGTCGCAACCAGCCTGCCGATTTGCACCTCAACTATATGGACCATATCCTCGCGGCGCAGGCGATGGAATAATATTATGTCATCCAGGCGGTTTAAGAATTCTGGCCTAAAAGTGCTACTTACAATTTTCATAACCTTGTCACGAACTTTGCCGACCAGTTCACCTTCAATTTCGCCATCTTCTTCAGAAAGTACCTGCGAGCCTAAATTGGAAGTGAGTATTATAATTGTATTTTTAAAATCTACCACATGGCCCTGGCCATCAGTCAAACGTCCGTCATCAAGCACTTGCAGAAGTATATTAAATACATCTGAATGGGCTTTTTCTACTTCATCGAATAATATAACCTGGTATGGCCTGCGGCGCACAGCTTCTGTTAGCGTTCCGCCTTGCTCATAACCAACATATCCAGGGGGTGCGCCAACAAGCCGCGATACCGCATGTTTTTCCATATATTCAGACATATCAATACGAAGCAATGCCGCTTTATCATCAAATAAAAACTGGGCTAAAGTTTTGCATAACTCAGTTTTACCAACACCTGTTGGCCCAAGGAACAGGAATGAGCCAAGCGGCCTGTCTTTATCCTGCAATCCTGCGCGGGAGCGGCGCACCGATTCACTCACAGCCTTTATAGCTTCATGCTGGCCAATTACATATTTGCCAAGTTCCTGCTCCATGCGCAGGAGTTTTTCGCGCTCTCCTTGCAGCATCCTATCTACCGGGATTCCTGTCCAGCGGGAAACTATTGCGGCTATATCATCGCTTGTAACAGCCTCACGCAGCATGGTTTTTGAACCTTCTTTTTCAGCCTCATTCAGTTTCTTTTCAAGCTCCGGTATGGCTGCATATTTAAGCTCACCAGCTCTTGCTAAATTGCCTTCACGCTGCACAATTTCCAGTTCAGAGCGCGCAGCATCGAGTTCTTCCTTAAGTTTCTGTATGCGCTGTATTTTTAGCTTTTCCGATTGCCATTCGCTATTTAGGTCAGCCGCTCTTTTTTCAAGCTCTTCTAGTTCCTCACGCAGTTTGCTAAGGCGTTCTTTTGAGGCATCATCTTGTTCTTTTTTTAAGGCTTCCTGCTCGATTTTAAGCTGTATTATGCGCCTATCCAGTTCATCAATGGCTTCTGGCTTGCTGTTTACTTCCATACGCAGGCGGCTGGCGGCTTCATCCACCAGATCAATGGCTTTATCAGGCAGGAAGCGGTCTGTTATATAACGGCTAGATAAGGTGGCAGCGGCAACGAGGGCGCTATCTGATATTCTGATACCGTGATGCAATTCGTATTTTTCCTTGATACCCCTTAGAATTGAGATCGTATCTTCCTCAGTTGGCTCCGATACAAATACTGATTGGAAACGCCTTGCAAGAGCAGCATCTTTTTCGATATGTTTACGGTATTCATCAAGTGTTGTTGCGCCAACGCAGTGTAATTCACCACGCGCAAGGGCAGGTTTTAGCAAGTTGGAAGCGTCCATAGAGCCTTCTGCAGCGCCAGCGCCGACTAGTGTGTGGAGTTCATCAATAAATAAAATCACTTCGCCACTTGCCGATTTTATTTCGTTTAACACCGCCTTTAAGCGTTCTTCAAACTCACCACGGAATTTTGC
>DITJ01000014.1 GCA_002422795.1 Alphaproteobacteria bacterium UBA6187
TTATCCAGATGTATTCTGATGTAGTACTAGGCGTAGACCACTTCCATTTCGAAGAAATACTAGACCTTAAAAAGCAGGATAGGGGCGTAACTCTTGATACCGACCTTACCGCAGATGATTTAAAAGCAATCGTTGCCGCGTATCAGAAAAAAGTACATGAGGAACTTGGCCGCCCATTCCCGCATGATGTGAAAGAGCAGTTATGGGGCTCAATCGGTGCAGTATTCGATTCATGGATGAATGCCCGCGCAATTACCTATAGAAGGCTGAATGAAATCCCTGAAGCCTGGGGTACAGCAGTTAACGTGCAGTCAATGGTATTTGGAAATATGGGCGAAGATTGCGCAACTGGTGTTGCCTTTACTCGTGATCCTTCTAATGGTGATAATGATTTCTATGGTGAATTCCTTGTAAACGCGCAAGGTGAAGATGTTGTGGCTGGTATCCGTACCCCGCAACAAGTAACTATAAAAGGTAAAGAAAAACATAAGCTTGAGCTGCCTTCAATGGAAGAGGCGATGGCCGATGTATATGGCGATCTGGTGAAAGTTTATAAAAAACTGGAATCCCATTATAAAGATATGCAAGATATTGAATTCACTGTGCAGGATAGAAAATTGTGGATTTTGCAAACCAGGAATGGCAAGCGCACCGCACCTGCGGCGATTAGAATTGCTGTGGATATGGTCAAAGAAGGTATCATTAGCAAAGAAGAGGCCATTAACCGTATCGATCCCCTTTCCCTAGACCAACTCCTCCACCCAACACTAGATCCTAAAGCACACAGGCGCGTTATTGAGCGCGGCCTTCCTGCATCCCCTGGTGCGGCATCTGGCATAGTTGTATTCAGCGCGGAAGATGCGGAAGCGAAAGTTGCAACTGGTGAAAAAGTTGTATTAGTTCGAATTGAAACCAGCCCTGAAGATATTCATGGTATGCATGTTTCTGAAGGCATATTAACGGCTCGTGGTGGCATGACTTCCCACGCGGCAGTTGTTGCGCGCGGCATGGGCAAACCTTGCGTTTCTGGCGCTGGTGGCCTTCGTATTGATTATAAAAACAAAATATTCAAATGCGGTGAAACAGAAGTAAAAGAAGGTGATGTAATCACCATCAACGGCACTACTGGCGAAGTAATCCTTGGCAGGGTTCCAACTATCCAACCAAATCTTTCTGGTGATTTTGCAGAACTTATGGTTTGGGCTGATGAAGTGCGTGAACTAGGCGTTCGCACCAACGCGGAAACCCCAACAGACGCTGCCACTGCCCGTAAATTTGGCGCAGAAGGTATCGGCTTGTGCCGTACCGAGCATATGTTCTTTGAAGCTGATCGTATTATCTCCGTGCGTGAAATGATTCTGGCGCAAGATGAGCAGGGGCGTCGCCATGCACTTGCAAAATTACTGCCAATGCAGAGAAGCGACTTTGCTGAAATTTTCAAAATCATGGAAGGTTTCCCGGTTACTATCCGCCTGCTTGATCCGCCTCTTCATGAGTTCTTGCCTCATACAGAAGCCGATATGGTGGAATTATCGAAAACACTTAATGTTCCAGTTGATGAAATTAAGCGCCGCGCTGCGCAGCTTCATGAGCATAACCCGATGCTAGGCCACCGTGGCTGCCGCCTTGGAATCACTTATCCTGAAATTTATGAAATGCAGGCGCGCGCTATATTTGAAGCTGCTGTTGATGTTAGCGGTGCAAAATCTGTTAAACCGGAAATCATGATTCCACTAGTGCTCAGCAAAAAAGAGCTGGATATCCTGAAGTTGGTTATAGATTCCGCTGCAGAAGCTGTATTTAAAGAAAAAGGCAGGAGATTAGAGTATCTTGTCGGCACCATGATAGAACTGCCGCGCGCAGCCTTAAAAGCTGGTGAAATTGCAGAAGTTGCAGAATTCTTCAGTTTCGGTACGAACGATTTAACCCAAACTACACTTGGTATATCGCGCGATGATTCTTCATCTTTTATCAGCGTATATAAAGATAAAGGCATATTCGAATATGACCCGTTTGTGCGCCTTGATAGGGATGGCGTTGGCGAATTAATCGCACTTGCCGCAGACCGTGGTCGCAAAACCCGCCCTGATATCAAACTAGGCATATGCGGTGAACATGGCGGAAACCCAGATTCTGTGCATTTCTGCCAGGAAATCGGCCTTGATTATGTTTCTTGCTCACCATACCGCGTGCCTATCGCAAGGCTGGCAGCTGCACAGGCGGCGATTAAAGGAAGAATAGCGAAAAAGAAGGCGGCTTAAGGATATGGTTAGTTACGAAAAGAAATTTGTTTTATTTATCGATATATTAGGCTTCAAAGAGTTAATAAAAGATAATTCTGCGGATTTTATTTTTGATGTACTATCTATTTTCAAGAAAAGTATAGAAGAATGTAATTTTGTAGATATTTCTCTTTCTAGAAGCAGCAATCAAGGTTTCTGTGATATCAATATTGACAATAATGGTGATATTGAGCACGGAAAGATAATAGGTGATGACGTGCAAATAACATCATTTTCCGATAACATTGTGATTACAATTAATAATAATGTCGATGTATTGAGTGTGCTTCAGTATATAGCAACTGTACAAGAGGCATTTTTAAAGGAAAATATTAGCAAAGAAATTACCATAAGAGGCGGTTTAACAATTGGAGAAATATATCATCAGGAAAATATTGTTTTTGGTCCGGCTCTTAATGATGCATATGAGCTTGAATCTAAGAAGGCGAGATACTCAAGAATAATGCTTTCTAAAGAGTTTACCTCTATAAATACTACCTTTTCCCAATATTTTATAAAAGATAAAGAAGAAGATGAATGTTCGTATTTTGATTTTATAAAGTTTCATTTGGAGAACTTCGGTATTGATGAAGAATTTCAAATATCATTAGTAAGTGCAATAGCAGAGCTTGACAAGCAAAGCAAAAAAGTTCAGAAGCTTCATGAAACTAAAGAAAATGAAGAAATTATAGAAAAGACTAAGTGGCTTAAAGAGTATTTAACACAAGGGTTAGATGCCTTTAATAAATTAATTGCTAAACATGAGCAAAATAGAGTTAGTCGTATAAACGAATGTTTGGCAATAAGTTATTAAGTGCTAAATGACTTTAAGTAAGAAGTTTCTACAATACGGAGGGGTGGCCGAGCGGCTGAAGGCGCACGCCTGGAAAGTGTGTATACGGGCAACCGTATCGTGAGTTCGAATCTCATCCCCTCCGCCAGTTCACGCTCCGAAGAGCTCCGAAAGCCTCCATAAAACCCTTGAAAATCAAAAGAATTCTATTATTATTACTCCGAGAAGGTCTTATAAAGTCCGTCTACATGTGCCCCCTATGGGAAAATATTTGGGGGCAGGTAAAGTAAAAAAAATAGGAGATGCCCCCGTCATGCCTTTAACTGATGTTTTATGTAGGAATGCCAAGCCTTCCGAGAAAGCCCGCAAACTTTCTGATGAAAAAGGTTTATATCTGGAAGTGATGCCAACAGGTGGTAAATACTGGCGTATGAAATACCGCTTTGCTGGAAAAGAAAAACGCCTTGCCTTTGGTGTTTACCCGGAAGTTAGTCTAAAAGAAGCGCGTGATAGACGTGATGCCGCCAGGAAATTATTAAGGGATGGCGTAGATCCATCAGAAAACAAAAAAGAAGCCAAACGGCAAATCCTTATAAAAACTGAAAACAGCCTGGAAAATGTCGCCAGGGAATGGCACGAAAAGCAAAAACCAGGCTGGACGGAACGTCATGCCAGCTACACAATCAAGCGTTTAGAGGCAGACCTCTTCCCTACCCTTGGGCATCGCACCATTAACGAAATTACCGCACCGGAATTGCTTGCCGTGGTGAGCGTTATTGAAAAACGTGGCGCGGTTGATATTGCCCACCGGGTATTGCAAACCACAGGCCAGATATTCCGCTATGCAATCGCTATAGGCAAAGCCGAACGTGATATTTCAGGGGATTTGCGCGGGGCTTTAACCGTTGTAAAACGCAAGCATTTTTCCAGCCTGCCGGAATCAGAACTTCCAACCTTCATGCAGAAACTGGAAGATTATGATGGCGATTTGCAAACTAAACTGGCACTTAAACTATTAATGCTAACCTTCGTGCGCACAACAGAATTGCGCGGCATGAGATGGCTCGAAATTGACTATAACAAGAAAGAATGGCGCATACCAGCCGAGCGCATGAAAATGCGCGAACTGCATATAGTTCCGCTCTCAAAACAAGCCCTGGAAATCCTGGAAGAATTAAAGCCGATAAGCGGCCACCTGGAATTAGTATTCCCCAACCGTTCAAAACCTATGCAATATATAAGCGAAAATACCATGTTATACGCCATGTATAGAATGGGCTACCGCAGCCAGGCAACCCCGCACGGCCTCCGTTCCACCGCATCCACGATACTTAATGAAAACGGCTTCCGGTCTGATGTTATCGAACGTCAACTAGCCCACGCCGAAAGAAATAAAGTAAGGGCAAGCTACAACCACGCGCAATATCTGCCCGAACGCCGCGATATGATGCAGTGGTGGGCAGAGTATTTAGACCGGGCAGCACAAGGCGGCGGCAATGTTATTGAAGGTAAATTTGGGAGTAATAGGTAATTTATGCAAGATATTCAAAAGATTCATTTTATCCTAAAAATGCAAAGGCAAAAATCCATCCGCATTTTGCTTGAAGACCCCTATGACAAACCGGAAATATTCAAGGCTGCAAATGATGAATTGCTGGATTTACAAAATAAAAATCCAGAAAAATTAAATGAAACATTTCAGGAACTACAAAAACAGCATTATCTTAATTTACCGGATTCCAATGCAGATTTGGAAGCCTGGGGAAGAAAGCCTTCCTGGACAATAAACGAAGCTGCAGCCTTATTCGTGGGAAAAGACCCTTTAAAATTATCTTATGAAGTTGCGGTTCAAAATGAATTCCTGGATATAGTGAAAAAGTTCCTGGATTTCAGGGATTCATTAAAAAGAGCGGTTAAGAATTGGCAGGCAGGCGAATTAAGCATTAAAGAATCTTGCCCACCTATCAATTTTATCAAGTGGGCCGAGCATTATAAAGTTGATGTTCCTACTAGATTAAAAGAGTTGGTTGAGGAATTTGCCGTTCCGGTTGTTGATTGTAAGGATTTATATAAAGAAGAGACTAAGCATAAAAGATTTGAACTATCCGATGCAGAACTAAATGCGCGCCTGAATGATATAAATATGGATCAAGATGATGTTATTAATCCAAAAGAACGTACTAGTATATATCTAATAATTGGAAGCCTTTTAGAACATTGCTATGGAAAGGATTATACATTATCAGGAGCTGTAGGAATTTCTGAAATACAAAAAGATATTTATGACGTTACTAATAAAAACCTTGACCCCAATACTATAAAAAACCAAGTAATACCTGCCATACAGATATTAAAAGAACTAAAAAAGAAGAAAGATAAATCATAGTAAATATCCAGGGATTTCCCGGGAAATCCCTCCCCCAAATTTGACAGACCATATAGGATTCAATAATACTCCGACGTATAACAACGGAGTACATATGAATGATCAAAAAGATAATAACAATCTACCAAAAGAAGGCTTTGTTCGCCTTCCCACCGTATTAAGCGTTTTTCCCATAAGTGAAAGCGTCTGGTGGGATGGTGTCCGCAAAGGCACCTACCCAAAACCTGTAAAACTTGGAAAAAGAATTTCTGCCTGGCGGGTTGAGGATATACGCCTGATGATAGAAAAATTTTCTAATGGGTAATAAGCAATATTAAACATATTATTATCATGATTAGATAATTTGTTGCTTTAGAATCCAGAAGAAACAACGCTATAAATTTGGATCAAGTTTCTGCGTTATATCAATAGTTCCAGAGTGAATTATACCATTTTGCCCAGGGGTTATAATTATATTTAGCTTTTGTAATGATAACCCCTGCCCACCTAACCAATATAAAATCTTTTCAACACCATCTTTAACCATAATATCTTCATTTCCCTTTGTATCACGAAGGGTAAAATAATGTGCAAGTGACCCTGCCACCAAATCCGCTGCACTAAGTAAATCAAGGTAATCTGTACTTTTTTCCTCAAAAGGACGTGCCCCGCCAATTAGAGGAAAATTAGCATTTGAATAAATCCCTATTGCCCTTTGGAAAAAAGCCAGCATATTGTTATGTTTATTATTCTCACAAATAGCATCATGGTCTGTCATCCAGAAAATTTTCTGGCCTGATTTACCAAGTAACCCCACTAACAAGGCTGATATACTTACAATACGAACCATTTTTTCGGCAATCAAAAGTTTTAATTTCCCGAATCCTGCATCCTCTAATATTTTTGCTATCTCATTTAAAGTATCTCTCCTGGAATGCCCTATTACAGAGGTTAATTTCTTATCAATAACAACTGTTAGCAATAAGCCAGGCACATATTGATCAAGGAGCGATAAATATTCAGGTAGTATCTTCTGCATGCTTCCCATGCCTAAATCTTTAAAAGCAAGTTCCTTGTTACCAAAAGCAAGATCCTTGCGCAGTATAGACATTTTTTGACGAAAATAACCCAGTGCATCCATAGCACAAACCAGGAAGGAATAAGTGTAATATTTTCCTGAAGACTCACCACTATAATCAGAAAATATAGCTACTGATTTATTATCCCATACTTGCAGATTTGGTAAAAATAATTTGCCGGATTCCAAGTTATTATTAATTTCTATCCCAAGTAATTCTATTAATGGAGAATACATTCCAGCTAATTTAGGCTTCAGCACTTTTAAGTTAGGATTTTTCTGGATTAGAGCATTCTTTATCCATAATAATTTCTGGTGCTCATTAAGATGCAAGCCATCAAATAGTATTTGTTCATCCATAGAAGAAGAACCTATTAATAATAGTCACATAATTATTATCTCATTATTTGAGAATGTAACAGGATAAAAAAATAGTTCCAAATTACAAGATAGCTTTTCCGGCACTATATGAATTGAATACAGTACCTTAGAGTGTATTGCGTGTTGAATATAAGATTTATTAGGGGCATTTTTATAAAACCTAGGAGAACTGCGGGTTACAGAAAAATGAATTCTAAAATTTGGTATAATTTGGACATAATAACAAGCAGCAATTATGACATATAATTCAAGCGCAATATTTTCCATACGCGCATATAAAAACTGCCGAAATTAGTAATGATATTACCACAATCAATAATACAAAATTAATTA
>DITJ01000019.1 GCA_002422795.1 Alphaproteobacteria bacterium UBA6187
ATAGCATTAAACTACTGCATAAAGTGAAGCTCGGTAAAGAGAATTACTACATAAACTATGACTTAATGGAATGCCTGGGTAATGTACATGACATGTAATTAGGCTTAACATGTTACTAACTACGTGTTAAGAAAATTGGATTTCTTTAACATGTTGTGAGTGATGTGTTAAAGAAACCTGGATTGTTTTTACTTGTTGGGTAAAAGACATAGGAATAAAACTGTTTCTACAAAGACTTAAGCTTACCGCATATCTATCTTTTTCCGAAGCTGACCACTATCAAAAAAACACCACAAATTTACACGAAGGCTTTATATAATACATACCTCCCAATCTTCCCCCATAGGGGTGCTTGCAAGCCATAGGCACAGCCGTTTAGCCTTAAATGGTTCTATCACAAGGGCCTGATTACTGTTTAATAAGGGCACTTTGCGACAGAACCCCATAAATGACGCCAAATATTGACATTACATGCAAAATAGTTTATTTTTTAATAAATTAATGTGCTGTTAGGCCAACAAAAATATAATCCATCATTATGTATTTATTAAGGGGAGTTAGAGCGATATGACAGAGATAACAATAGATAATAATACAAATCCTTTACATCAATATATAAATGCAGATGGTCAGTTAGATGCAGCCAGTATACCAGATAATGTTACAAAAATAAAAGTAGCACCTGATGCTTATGTTACTTCGCTTGTAGGGGCATTTAATTGTGAAGTAGACGTAAACAATAATACTAATCTTAATTCAGTTGAGGGAGCTTCATTTCATGGAAATGCTAACCTAAATAATTGCACCAGCCTTGCCTCGGTTGTGGGAGCTACATTTAATGGAATTGCGTTCCTACGCGGTTGCACCAGCCTTACCTCGGTTGAGGGGGCTACATTTAATGGACATTCCAGCCTAGTAGGTTGCACTGGCCTTAACTCGGTTAATGGAGCTACATTTAATGGAACTGCGATCCTAAGCGGTTGCACCAGCCTTACCTCGGCTACAGGAGCTACATTCGGAGCTACATTTAATGGAATTGCTGACCTAAGAGGTTGCACCAGCCTTACCTCGGTTGAGGGAGCTACATTTAATTGGATTGCTGACCTAACCGATTGCACCAGCCTTACCTCGGTTGAGGGAGCTACATTTAATGGATTTGCGATCCTACACGGTTGCACCAGCCTTACCTCGGTTGAGGGAGCTACATTTAATAGTAGTGTTAGCCTAAACCGTTGCACCAGCCTTACCTCGGTTGAGGGGACTACATTTAATGATAATGCTGACCTACGCGGTTGCACCAGCCTTACCTCGGTTGAGGGGACTACATTTAATGATAATGCTGACCTACGCGGTTGCACCAGCCTTATCTCGGTTGAGGGAGCTAGATTTAATAGAAATGTTAGCCTAGACGGTTGCACCAGCCTTACCTCCCTTACAGGAGCTACATTTCATGGCGATGTTGACTTAAGTCGTTGCACCGGCTTAATTCCAACGCCTGAGTTAATAAGCCAATTGGAAGGAATGGAGGCGCAAGGCAAAGTAGTTACATGGCCTGAGCATTTTAACCGTGGAAATTTAATTGATGATGCAAAGGCAAGGCTGGGGACTATTGTTAATACATACAAAAAAACCAAGCCTGAAGGAGCGCCAGAAACTTTACGTTTATTTAATCGCTTCTTAGGCGAAGGTTTGGGGCAAAGAGGCGGCAAGGTCGAAGTTGTTGAAAGTGTAACCCCTTTTCTTGAGTTTATAGAAAAAGAACCGCAAAACTTAAGCTGGATAGAAGAAAGGGCCAAACATTATTTACAAGGCTGTGTAAACCAGCCGGTTGCAGGCTTTTCGGAAATATCAGCCTGGGCTGCCATAGCGAAAAAAACTGAGATAGCTGATAAAATAGAAGCGGCACGCCAACTTATGGCACTTGAAGAAATCAAACAGTTTGTAGCAGAAAATTCTCCAGGTCAGGGGATTGAAGTAGAAGCCGGTAATGCTTTATTCCGTGAAGTCCATAAACAATTAGTTGCATCAGGAATGAAGCCGTGGCCTGGTGTGCCTGGCAGTATAAGTTATGAAGGAATGCTTAGGAATTGGTTAACAGATGATAAAATTACAGATGCTACTATAAAAGTAGCAGAGTCTAATGCAAAACCCTTATCTGAAGTAGTTGATTATTTACTTAATGTTCACTCACTAACATGGGCCCAGGTTGCCTTTCCACAAAAGTTTACTGAGATTACAGAAAAATATACTATTGAAAAAGAAGGGTTATTGGAATTATATAGTAATAATGAACCTATAGCTGATAACTATAAACCAAAGATGCCTGATGGCACTATTAACAATACTCCATTAACACCAGATCAGCGTACAGAAATATTAAATAATGCAAGCAAATCCATAGAGCTTACAAAAGATAGTGAAATAGCTGAAACTGCAAGAAAAATGACACCTGATATTAAAGTGAGTAAATTGGCTAACAGAGAAATTAAACTTCCGGTTTATAGGGATTATCCACGCCCAAATAAACAAAGTTTTGTTGATTTGGTATCTACAAAAAGAGGCTATGGCAGGGATGGAGCTTGTGTTTAACAAGTAATAATAAGGATTCTTATATATACGCTTTACTACCTACTGCAATGCCTCCTGTGATAGCTACGAGAAATGGATAGAGCAAACAAACTTACTTATGCAAAGGCAATTACTGTATATATAGCGGCTGAATTAATTGAAAGAAGCCTAAGCTTACAGCATATCCATCTTTTTTCGAAGCTGACCACTATCAAAAAAATACCACAAATTTACACGAAGGCTTTATATAATATACTCTTCCCAATTTTCCCCCATAGGGGTGCTTGCAAGCCATAGGCGCAGCCGTTTATACAGCAATGAAGAACTATTTACCTCTTGACATATAGGGCAATGGGTGCAACAAATAGGTGCAACAATTCATTAACCCATACCGTTATTTTCTAGGTATTCTGCGGGTTTTAAAAAATGGTAGCGTCTCTCCTAGGCTCCACCATTTGGAATTGACCGACGATATCTCCCCTTGAAACCTTGAATGGTAGCGAGTATTCCACACAAGCCCCTCCTTTATAATGAAAGTGGGAGCTTGCAAGAAGAATTGAATCTTAAAACTACATAGCAGCTTCAGATTCTATCATCAACTTTACTTCATCAGAAACACCTGGAATTCCGTAATTCATGCCGTATTCTGAGCGTTTAATTGTTGTGCTTGCGCTGAAGCCGGCAGTCTTTTTCTTGCTGATCGGGTTTTCACCGATTTTATTCAATTTAACATCTAAAATTTCCGGCTTGGTTACGCCAAGCATTGTAAGCTTACCATGAACTTTTGCGGTATCTTTGCCGGTAACTTCTACTTTATCACTTATGAATGTTGCGTTAGGGAATTTATCAACATTGAAGAAATCTTTACTTTTCAGGTGGGTATCGAATTTTTCCAAGCCGGTGATTATACTGCCAACTGACACAGTAACATTAACCTTGCTGTTTTCCGGCTTTGCTTCATCAAGTAATAAAGTTCCTTCCACTTTTGCAAATTTACCCGATGGGTTTGAAAAACCAAAATGATTGGCTTGCCATGTAATATTTGTATGGGTAGGGTCCAAAACATACTTATCTGCCGCACTTGCGGAATATGCAGAAAAGGCAAGTGCAGATATAGTTAATGTTTTTGCTAGAAGATTTTTCATATATAATCCTGTTATGATTAAAGTTATTATATTTAAGAATATGGTGTCTAATTTTTAAATAACAATGTAAAATGTTAAGCTTTCTACAAATAAATTCCAGCCATAGCAAAAATAACACTATATAAAATGAGGATAAAATTATGTTCAGATATTTACTGTTATTTATTTCTTTAATTTTATATTCCTATAACTTACAAGCCGCCGAGGCACCTGTTCATTTTAAAATTGTGCCCCAGCAAAGCCGCATAACATTTGAAGCAACCCAGGCAGGGGCGCCTGTTAATGGGGAGTTCAAATTATTCAGTTCCGATATTTATTTCAGCCCCAATGCACTTGCCCAAAGTCGTGCAACCGCCACTATCGAAATGACCAGTTTCGCTGTTGATGATGAGGATGCAAGAAGTATATTAAAAGATAATAACTGGTTCAATATAACTACATTTCCTCAAGGATTATTTGAAAGTACAAGTTTTAAATTCCTTGGCGGGAAGCAATATGAAGTGTTTGGAAACTTAACTATAAAAGGCCATATGGAGCCAATCAGCTTAACATTCATTCTAAATGAATTCAGTAAAGATAGCGCTTCTATCACCGGAGAAACCATTTTAAAACGCAATTCATTTAATATTGGTGATAAAGATACCGGCTCGGTTAAAGATGACGTAAAGGTTTCTATAATTATTAACGCGGTTGCGGTTAAATAACCTGATTTTTGGATAATACCTAATGATAACTTATTGATAAAAAGGAATGTCTAGCGCCCCCTCTCCCTTTGGCAGCACTACTGTCCCACAAATTTTTATGTATAGTCATAATTAAATTCCTTTAAGAGTCAGCTGGTTATGATGCTGATTTCGGTATAGTCGTTGTCGTTCGAAGATTTCTTTGTGGTTGGTTTTTTGGAAAGGGTTCCCTTTGGGAGAGAGAATTTTCAAATCAAATGATAGTAATATATAGCCAATAAAAAAGGGGCAGGAAAATCCTGCCCCTTCTTATATTTTCTTAACTAACTAATTAGAAAGTTAGCTGAGTACCAACGATGAATACTGTACCGCTGTTATCAGAAGTACCAGCAGTATTGTCATCAGTGTCGAAGAAGCTTACTTCAACATATGGCATTAAGCCAGGAGCCAATTTGTAATCAGCACCAACTGAAATATTCTGGAATTCAGCATCTGTTCCAGCAACAGTACCATTTTCAACTGTGCTGTTATAGTAAGTTAAAGATGCACCGAATGGACCGAATTCGTAAGCACCACCTAATGTGTAAGCTTGTAGGCTAACATCATCAGCTGATACACCACCGATTTCAGGAGCGTCTGTCCAAGAACCACCAACTGTGAATCCAGCAAAGCCAACGCTTAAGCCTAAGTTATAAGCTTGTAAATCGTCGTTCAAAGAAGAAACTGTACCATTATCTTTCGCTTCACCTGTTTCACCAGTTGCAGCAGCATTTAGAGTTAAAGCATCGAACTGACCTTGATAGTTAAGACCACCGTTCCATACGTTAATAAAGCTACCATTATCACTTGCACCAGCAAAGCCAGCAGCAGTACCACGCTCGTCTTGGTCAGGAGTGAAGCTTAAACCAGCTTGTAAACCTTGGATACGAGGAGTGTAGTAGCTAACTTTATTAGCATTAGCACGGTCAGCATGAGTATCACCAGCTAAAGTACTACCAGGATAACCAACATTCGCTTCACCAGGAAGACCTGCAGCAGTAGGAAGGCCAGGAAGGATTGCAAAAGCTGCAGAACCAGCACCAGCAAGGTCTACATATTTGTAGAAATCACCAGCGATACCACCAGTTGCACGAGCAAAGGTAGAAGCATCAACTTTCAACGCATTTCCAGCATCACCAGTTGAACCAGCTTCAACGCGACCGAAACCGCTTTCTACATATAGATATGTTCTGCGAGCAGCGTTATCAGCAGACTCTGTATCGTTCGCGCTTGTATCAGCGTTAAGCTCGATATAAGCACCATAGCCAAGGCCATTATCAGCTTTAGCATCTACTTTAAAATGAACGTTAGTATCAGTGCGGGTGTGAAGTTCACGAGCATAGATAGAGGTCTCAGCGCCGTTTTGAACACCTGCGCTAGATTGATTTTGGAAAGCATCTTCCTGGCTTCCGCTTCCAACCTGGAAATCAGCAAAACCGCCAACAGTAACTACAGGACCTGCAGCACTAGCAGCACCAGCAGCGAACAAACCTAAAGCTGTAGTAGCTAATAATAATTTTTTCATTTTTATTTCCATTTATTAAATTAAAAAAGTTTTTAGAATAAATAACCTGCATAAAACAGATATTTTATTACATGGATCTATTAAATCCTAACTTAACTACAATAAATAATCCCATAGCATATAGCAGTCTACCACAAAACATTTAATTACTAGTTTGTCAGTGTTTTTCACTTAACAATGTGGCAATGACGCAACATTATCAACTTCAAATTGTGCCAGGAGATGTATAATTGTCGCCTACCTAGCAAAGCGTAACATTTTCTTTTCGAAATAACCGGTTTTAATCCTTAAAAACAGAACTTGTATAAAAAACAGCATAAATCCTGCAAACATAAGTAAAAGCGGGCGCAGCATTGCAGGATCAATCGCCACACCACCAGACCTTATAATACTCGCAGGTTGATGCAGCGTACTCCACCATTCTACCGAAAATTTTATTATAGGTATATTCACCATGCCTATAAGCGCAAAAATTGCAGAAACTTTTCCGGCACGCTCTTTATTATCATATGAATTATAAAGCGCCATATAGCCTATATAGAAGAAGAACAATATTAACATTGATGTAAGCCTGGCATCCCATACCCACCATGCACCCCATATCGGCTTACCCCAGATAGAGCCGGTGATAAGGCATATAAGAGTAAATGCCGCGCCAATGGGGGCAGACTGCGTAGCAATTATAACTGAAAGGGGGTTTTTCCATATTAACGCGGCCGCGCTCATGGTAGATATAAACATATATATAAATAATGCCATCCAGGCTGCAGGAACATGCACATACATTATCCGCACAGCTTCACCCTGCTGGTAATCAGGTGGGGACGCAAATAATGCAAAATATAAACCCGCAAGCAAAAAAACAACCGCAAGAACCGCAATAAACGGCAATAAAACTCCAATATATTGCTGTACTTTACCAGGATTAAAATATTTATGCATGAATATGGAGCCTAAGTTTTGATTATACGCACCATTATTTAATGCACATAGGCATATATGCGCAAGCATTTATAGTGTATCAAGCTGAAATTAGCGGGGAAGAATGTTTATTGTGTTAGGTAACGTCTAGTTTTGCAATTGGTTACTGAATGTGCAACGTCATTGCGATAAGCCGACCACTTGGGAGTGCGAAGAAGCAATCCATCTTTTATACTTTGTTTACACTGGATTGCCACGTAAGACTCACAAAGTGTTCGCTTCCTCGCAATGACGTTCTTTCCTTATTTACCAGTTATTTACTATACAAAAGTAGACGTTACCTAGGCAACAGCCTAATATCCATATCAATCGCAAGAACTAACATTATGCAGGCTTGCAAATTCACGTTTCTTTGCGAATTCCGACACTTTCTGCTTTTTAACAATTTTTATTTCTTCAAATAATTTACTTTCGGCCGCGCAGAATTTATCAGAATTCTGGTTAAGGCTCTTCTTTGACGCTTCATTTGCAAGGGCAGTTATAAACTTATTCATTTGCCCTTCTGCATCACTCTTATAATTTCGTGAAAAGTAATTTTTTAAGTTGCTACTTGATTCAATAAGATCAGCACTGAATTTCTTTACAAATTCGTTATATTTTTTGTGTTCACCGCATGACAATGCAGCTACCATAAGTTGGCTTTGCATAGCCCTTGTATCAAGCGCAAGCATTTCATCTTTAAAAGCACAAGCCATTTTTGCATCGGCTGATTGTGCATTACACATAACCCATAGAAAAGAAACCATAATTATGGCCTTACCATACCTCATGCGCAACTCCTAACCCAGGATTTCATAATTGTATTATACCTTAAAAAAAGGTACTTTACAAAGGCAATCGCGCATAAATTATAAAGTTCTCACAGCAAATATTTTCTGGCTTGATAAGTTTCTATTATATAGATGATAAAATTGCATTTGCGGCATTTAAAGGATTTTCTGCCTTGGTTATGGGCCTGCCGATAACTATAAAGTCCGCGCCAGCCGTAATTGCCTGGAGAGGTGTCATAACGCGCTTCTGGTCATCACCGCCGCCGCCATCTGGCCTTATTCCCGGCACGATTAATTTTAAGCTATTACCGCATTCCTTTTTTATTGATTCTATTTCCAGAGGGGAGCACACCACACCATCCAAACCCGATTCAGCCGCTAATTTTGCAAGTGAAACCACCTGGTCTTGAACTTGCGTAAATACGCCCGTATCTTTTAAATCACTTACATCCATGCTTGTTAAAACCGTAACGCCCAGAACTAAAGGCTTTGAAACTCCAAGGCGCGCTGCTTCATCCGTTGCCGCCTGGGCTGCCGCTTTCATCATGGCTTTGCCACCGCTTGTATGGATCGTAAGCATATCAACACCAAGGCGCACACTTGAACGCACCGCCTCGGCTACTGTATTGGGTATATCGTGGAATTTAAGGTCGAGGAATATCGGCATTCCGCAAGATTTAATAAGCCGCACCCCCTCAGGGCCATTTATAGTGAAAAATTCAAGGCCGAGCTTTATGTAGCCTATGGAGTCCTTTAATTCTTTGCATAAATTTAGAGCCTGAACAGGGTCTTTTACATCTATTGCGCATATAATGGGATTCTGTGGCATATTTTTACTCTTAAAATCTATTAGGCATTTTACTTAACCTATCAGCTTCCATAAAACAATTAGAAGATACGTAGTTTCAATTTTTCTTCAAGCTGTTCTCTTAAAATAGAACCTTGTCGTAAAATACGTGGGATATCAGAATTTAAATCCAGTATGGTTGAAGCAACACCTATCATTGCATTGCCATCATCTACAATCATATCCAGTGAGTTTAGGAAATAGTCTTTAACCTGCATCGCGTTTATCGCGGCCTGAAGCCCGGAAGGGTTGGCGCTGGTACCTACAATCGGTATATTAACTTTGTTCAATATCGCCAGTGTTGTTTCATTTTGGGGCATACGCACCGCCAGTGTATTTAAACCTTCATTAACAGAAGGCGCAATTGGTGTATTTTGTTTTCGTGGCAATATAATAGTAAGCGGCCCTGGCAGGAAGGCTTCCGCCAATATTTCTGCATATTTATTAAATTTAACTATTTGGGCAGCTTGCCCTAAATTTCCCACAAATAAAGCAAGTGGGTTATCGCGCCTTCGCCCCTTTAATTGGTAGATTTTTTGCACTGCGCTATCATCAAGCGCATTTACAGAAAGGGAATATACCGTTTCTGTAGGCAAACTGACTACACCACCGTCTTTTAGAAATTTTGCAGCTTGCGTTATTATATCTTCCATGTTACTGTTTTTTATTATTTTTGTAGCAGTTAGCGGAGTTTACCCATGCCCCATAAAATCATCACCATAGCCCAGCAAAAAGGCGGAGCAGGAAAAACAACCATTGCCGCGCATCTTGCCGTTGCATTTAGCCAGCAAGGCAAACGCGTTGCAGTTATTGATATAGACCCGCAAGGCAGCTTAACACAATGGCATAAAATCCGCGAGAAGAAATTTGGTGAAGGATTTACCGGTCTGCAATTCTCTGCCATTTCCGGCTGGCGCCTGCCTAATGAAATAGACAGGATCAGATCAAATATTGATGTGGTAATTATAGACAGCCCACCGCATACACAAGCAGAAACAAAAACGGCCATAAGGGTTGCCGATTTTGTTATTATCCCCGCGCAACCAAGCCCTACCGACCTTTGGGCAACGGTGGAAACTGTAAAAATTGTTACAGAGGAACGCATCCCGCACCGCATTTTAATGAACCGCGCAGTGCTTAATTCTAAATTGCTGAAAGATATAGAAAAACAATTCTCATCAGTTATGGATGCAAAAATAGGTAACAGGATAAGCTTTGCAAGCTCTATGCTGGAAGGCCGTACCGTGACTGAAACCGCCCCATCTAGCCCCGCATCAGATGAAATAAAATCCATATTGAAGGAAATATCTGCGATGCTTTTCCCCGAGGAAAAGAAAGTTGTGGTGAGGCAGGTGGAAGAGGTGATGGGTTAGAGCAAGATGAATAGCCGGGACGCTTATGCACTTTTCAAAGAGTGTAGGCCTATTTCCATGCTCTAAGGGTATTTTATTATCCTCATCCCGGCCTGATTTTGCATCTTTTAATAGACACACGTAAATATACGCTAATAGCGTAACCTGGTCAAGCATAATTACGCTATTAGCGGTATTTATTTTCTTTCGCTAGAAGCGTAATATGCAGACTATGAAAAGTAAGATAGAAAATGATATTATAGATAAATCCGCAAACGCGTTATCCACTAACGTTGCTTGTGCTGGAAAGACAATAGTGTCCATTGCAAAGGACTCCATGATTAGTCGCGGGCATTTTGATGAATTGAGACTGGGAAAGAAACGTATCAATATAGTACATTTAGTAAAAATAGCTAATGCTATAAAACGCTATCCATCGGAACTGCTTCCTTTGGAGTGGCAAAAACCAGCTGAAATAAATGAAGAAATATTGGGAAAGGCCGTTTCAGAAATATTAAAAAACAAAGAAAGTCTTGATCTATCTTCAATTTCAAATCTGATAATTCAAGAATATAAAAATATTTTGCGAGATAAGTTTTAAACTATAATACCCACTCTCCACAAGGTATTATTGTTAAACAAGAACTGTGCAGATTCCCTCTCCAACCGGGAGAGGGAAATTCACGAAACTAAGCTGCCTTTTCCTGTTTCGCCAAAAATTCAAGGGCTTTAATTATTTCATCGCCCATTTCACTTGTGCCGACTTTCTTGCCGCCATCTTGCATTATATCGCCAGTGCGCTGGCCATCAGCCAGAACTTTCTTAATAGCATTTTCAACTAAATCAGCCTCAGATGCCATACTGAAACTATAGCGCAGCATCATCGCCAGACTTAGGATAGTAGCTATCGGGTTCGCAAGGTTTTTGCCTGCAATATCAGGGGCAGAGCCATGCACAGGCTCATAAAGGCCAGGGGTTCCAGGCTTGCCAAGTGATGCAGATGGAAGCATTCCAAGTGATCCTGTAAGCATTGCCGCGCAATCAGAAAGTATATCGCCAAAGATATTGCCTGTAACCATCACATCAAACTGTTTTGGGTTACGCACTAACTGCATTGCCGCGTTATCAACATACATATTAGAAAGTTCAATCTCAGGATATTCTGCATCGTGGATTTTTTTAACTTCTTCACGCCAGAATTCTGTGCATTCCAGCACGTTAGCTTTATCTACCGAACAAACCCTGCCACTGCGTTTCTTGGCAAGTTCAAATGCCACACGTGCAATACGGTGGATTTCATGGGTTGTATACTCCATAGTGTTAAAGCCGCGCTTTTCACCATTTGGAAGGGTTTCAACACCGCGCGGCTGGCCAAAATAAATATCGCCAGTAAGCTCGCGCAAAATCATAATATCCAGGCCCGCAACTACTTCGCGTTTTAAAGTTGATGCATCGGCAAGTTCTTCAAACACTATTGCCGGGCGTAGATTTGCAAATAATTCCAACTCCTTACGAATACCTAGCAGGCCCTTTTCAGGACGCACAGAAATATCCAGATGCTCCCATTTTGGTCCACCAACCGCGCCAAGCAGCACTGCGTCAGAAGCCTTGGCGTCCGCAATAGTTTCAGCAGGTAGTGGCGAACCAGTTTCATCATAGGCAGAACCGCCTATCAAGCCATATTTTATATCATATTTTCCGCGCCCGTTTGCGCCCAACCATTCAAGGATACGCACCGCCTGAACCGTTACTTCTTTACCAATTCCATCACCAGGAAGGACTAATATTTTTTTTGCTTGTGTCATTTTTATTAGGTTTCAGGTGTCAGGTGTCAGGTGTTAGGAATTTACTTCCTTATAACCATTTCCTTTCCCTAATACCTCTCCTTATATAAATGTTATAGATTAAAATCAGCGCCATACCTGACACCTGAAACCTGTTACCTGAAACCTAAGCATAAAGCCACGGCCTTTGGCCTTTATCGCTATTTTCAAAATTATCTATATTTGCAGCGCGGGTGAAAGTTATGCCGATATCATCCAGACCTTCAAGCAAGCATTTCTTGTTCGATGGGTCGATCTCAAATTTAATAACTCCACCATCAGGGCCTGTGATTTCCTGTTTTTCAAGGTCGATAGAGATGCGGGCATTATCACCACGGCTTGCGTCATCAAGAAGCTTATCTACTTCACTTTGCGGAACGGCTATTGGTAATATACCGTTTTTAAAACAGTTATTATAGAAAATATCTGCAAAACTTGGCGCTATTATGCAGCGTATCCCAAAATCCAGCAGCGCCCAAGGAGCATGTTCACGTGAAGAACCACAGCCAAAATTCGCTCCGGCAACTATAATACCGGCTTTGCGATATGGCTCTTTATTAAGGATGAAATCAGGAATTTCTTTTCCTTCCGGTGTGTAGCGCATTTCATCAAATAAATTTACGCCCAAGCCAGTGCGCTTGATGGTTTTTAAAAATTGCTTCGGGATAATCATATCAGTATCGATATTCATTATCGGCATTGGTGCTGCTATTGCAGTTAGTTGATTAAATTTTTGCATGATTTTATCATTTCTCTGAGTTTGATATTAATGTAAGTGATGTTGGTCTAACGTGTGTCTGATTCTTAGTTAGTTTTGGTGCTATTCTTTCGACTTTATGCGTATCCCATGTTACTAAAATATGTCCGTTACTTGTCTTTGGAAGTGCTGCTATTGTACCATAACCAAATGATTCATGCTTCACTCTATTGCCTTCTTTCATAACGTCCTCTAATTTATATCCTGACTTAAATTACAGATCCCTTACATCCGTCAACTTACCAGTAATCGCAGCAGCTACAGCCATTGCCGGGCTAAGCAAGTGGGTGCGTCCGCCCCTGCCCTGCCTGCCTTCAAAGTTACGGTTTGAAGTGGAAGCGCAGCGCTCGCCTGGTTCTAAGCGGTCAGAATTCATGGCAAGGCACATAGAGCAGCCAGCCTCGCGCCATTCAAATCCGGCAGCAAGGAATATTTTATCAAGCCCCTCTTTTTCCGCCTGTTCTTTTACTAAACCAGAGCCAGGAACCACCATTGCCAATTTAATATTCTTGGCAATATGCCTACCTTTAGCGATATTTGCCGCTTCGCGGAAATCTTCAATACGGCCATTAGTGCAAGAACCGATAAATACCTTATCTATCACAACATCAGTTAATTTTGTGCCAGCTTTAAGCCCCATATATTCAATGGAACGTATTACTGAGTTGCGTACATTTTCATCTTTTATATCATCTGGGTTTGGCACATAACCAGTTATCGGCAGTACATCCTGCGGGCTGGTGCCCCAGGTTACTTGAGGGATAATCGTGCCTGCATCCAGCACTTCTTCGCGGTCATATTTTGCGCCCGCATCAGATGGCAAGGTTTTCCAGTAGCTAACGGCTTTATCCCAATCAGCTTCAGATGGTGCCATTGGACGGCCTTTTATATATTCAAAAGTTGTTTCATCCGGCGCTATTAAGCCAGCGCGCGCGCCAGCTTCAATAGACATATTGCAAACTGTCATGCGCCCTTCCATAGAAAGGCTTTGAATAGCTTCACCAGTATATTCAATAACATAGCCAGTTCCGCCTGCTGTGCCGATTTTACCGATTATCGCCAGCACAATATCTTTTGCTGTAACGCCCGGTAATAATTTACCATTTACGGTGATACGCATATTTTTAGCAGGTTTTTGGATAAGCGTTTGCGTTGCAAGAACATGCTCCACTTCAGAAGTGCCGACACCAAACGCTAAGGCACCAAACGCGCCGTGTGTAGAAGTGTGGCTATCACCACAAACAATGGTCATACCAGGCTGGGTAAAGCCTTCTTCTGGCCCCACAATATGCACCACGCCTTGCCTTTTATCGTCCATTTTAAAATAAGTTACGCCGAATTCCGCGCAATTATCTTCCAAGGTTTGTACCTGGATACGTGAAGTTTCGTCTTTTATACCCTGCAAGCGATCAGGAGTAGTAGGAACGTTATGGTCTGCAACAGCCAAACACGCTTCCGGCCTACGCACTTTCCTGCCTGCCATACGCAAACCTTCAAATGCCTGCGGGCTGGTTACTTCATGGATAAGGTGACGGTCGATATATATTAAATCCTGCGCTACGAAGTGGCTGGAATAGATTTTGTCGTATAGGGTTTTAGGAGACATGTTAAACCTCTTTAAATTAGGTGTCAGGTTTCAGGTGTTAGGTTTCAGGTTTAGCTATGCTAGAAGGAATTTAAGTTTTTTGATACATACTCATTCTATACTCTTCCTAAAACCTGACACCTGAAAGCTTATTTGTAAAAAAGGCGCCACTTCAAACGAAGTAAGCGCCCTTAAAATTCATCAGCATGAAGAACAATTACTTCTTGTTAGCAGCTTGTGCATTACCGCTATTATCGCTAGATAATTGAGGCATACGTTTTTCTTTAATTCTTGCAGCTTTACCAGTAAGGTCACGCATATAGTAAAGTTTAGCCCTGCGGATAACACCACGGCGTACTATATCAACACCTTCAACACGCGGTGAATATAGTGGGAAAATCCTTTCAACACCTTCACCATGACTGATTTTACGAACTGTAAAGCTAGATGCCATACCACGGTTCTTAATAGCTATGCAAAGACCTTCAAATGCCTGGATACGCTCAGATTTACCATCTGCATCAGCAATTTTCACTCTAACGCGTAAAACATCACCAGCCCTGAAATCAGGAAGGGTTTTACCTACAGAAAGCCTGCTTATCTGGGCTTCTTCATATTTTTTTAGTAGATCAGCCATTTTTTTGCCTCTTTAAATTGAGAACTTAGAACTTGGAATCAGGAACTTGGAATTTCTATTATTCTAAGTTCCAGGTTCTAAGTTCCAGGTTCTTTATTATATTTTTCCCACAAATCCGGGCGTTTCAACCTAGTTATTTCTTTTGCCTGCTCCAGCCGCCATTTATCAACATTACCATGATGACCAGACAGCAATACCTCAGGCACTTTTCGCCCTTTCCATTCTTCGGGTCTTGTATACAGCGGATATTCAAGAAGTCCAGCATAATCTGTACTTTGCCCAAAACTTTCCTCCGCGTGCGTAACTAAATTACCTACAACACCCGGAATAAGCCTTATGCAGGAATCCATTAAAACCATTGCAGCAACTTCACCGCCAGAGAGGATATAGTCGCCGATACTAACCTCTTCAGCACCATATTCTTGAAGGACGCGCTCATCAACCCCCTCAAACCGGCCGCATAATATAGCAAGTTTTTCTATATTTGCAAGCTCATATATATAGGATTGCGTAACAACCTTGCCACGTGGCGACATATATATAAGCTTAGTGCCTTTCTCCAGGTTCTTTTCAAGAGCCTCACCGATCACATCAGCCCGCATAACCATACCAGCACCGCCACCATAAGGCGTATAATCAACGGTCTTATGCTTATCATGAGCATAATCGCGGATATTTATCGCACTATAATGCCATACGCCTTTTTCCAAAGCCTTGCCCGCCAGTGAATGACCAAGCATACCAGGAAACATCTCCGGGAACAGGGTGAAAAGCTGGAAGTGCATTCTAATAATTCAGTTGAGGTTTAAAGTTTCAGGATAATAGCAATTCAGCATAAAAATACCACTTATTATTTATCCCCCAGAGCACGCAGCAGGAAAGAGGCGCAGGAAGTCATACTATAAATATTGAAGATAAACTTGCCAAAATCCTCCAGTTAGTGCATATTCCAGTCTATGAAAAAATTTATCAGTTTATTATCAGTTCTAACTATAGTTCCGCTTCTTAGCGGATGTTTTGGCGTATTCCTTGGGGCAGCGGCCACAACCGGAGTTGTTGCAGGTCAGGAATCCACTGTCGGCACACAAGTTGACGATACTAATTTATATTGGAAGATTAAGGGGTTATACTTACAGCATAATGCACAGGATTTACTTGCCGGTGTAAATGTGAAAGTTATTGAAGGCAGGGTTTCGCTTACTGGTAAAGTTAAAACCGCAGATGCTGCTGTTGATGCTGTAAGGCTTGCATGGCAGCCAACCGGGGTGAAGGAAGTTATAAATGAAATCCAGGTTATCGAAGAATCAACATTGCAGGAAATCTTCCAGAGCAAATGGATAAAAACCCAGGCTGTTGCTAAAATTACAGCAACAAAAGATGTGCACTCGCTTAATTACTCGATTGAAGTGGTAAATGGGGTGGTGTATTTAATGGGTATCGCGCAAGATAGCGATGAATTAGATGCTGTAACCAACCAGATAAGCACTATTAAAGGTGTAGAAAAAGTTGTAAGCCATGTGCGTATAAAGAACGACCCAAGCAGAGAATCATAGATACTCAATGGGTTTATATGGCTAATTTCCACGTCATTTTCGTCCTCAGTTCCTCATGTATGTATAATACATTCCGGTTTTACGGGCGAAAATTCCTTGAACTTAACTCATATAAACCTATTTAATAATATGCCATCACTTAATATTGCCATACAGATGGATGCTATAGAATCCATAAAATTTGCCAGCGATTCATCCCTGGCTCTAGGCCTTGAAGCGCAAAACAGAGGCCACGCACTTTATTATTACCAGCCAAAAGATTTATCAGTATCAAACGGTAAAGTTACAGCGGCTTTGCACGAGATAACCCTACGAAATGACAAAGATAATTATTTCACCATTGGCGCTGAAATATCCAGTGATTTTGAGGATATTGATGTTGTGTTAATGCGGCAAGACCCGCCATATGACATGAATTACCTAACCTATACCTACATGCTTGAACGCCTGCCAAAGCATGTAATGGTTTTAAATAACCCTGCCGAAGTGCGTAATTGCCCGGAAAAATTATTTGTACTAAATTTTAACCAGTTCATGGCTCCAACCTTGGTTACCGCCAATTTTGCAGAGGTAGAAAAATTCTTCCATGAACATAAGGATATTATAATAAAGCCTCTATATGCACATGGCGGCCTGGATATAAACAGGGTAAACCGCCCGGAGCAACTGCAAGAAACATTCGAAATTATAATGCAGGCCTATCATGCACCGTTAATGGTGCAATCCTTCTTGCCGGAAGTTGCCAAGGGCGATAAACGCATTATGTTTGTAGATGGCCAGGTTGTTGGCGCTATAAACCGCATTCCAAAAGAAGGTGATATAAGGTCTAACCTTGCTCAAGGCGGCACTGCGCACGCTACCGAATTAACTGCCCGTGAAAAAGAAATTTGCGCCGCAATTGGGCCGCAATTAAAGAAACGTGGTTTATTACTAGCCGGAATTGATGTTATAGGCGGCTATGTAACTGAAATAAATGTAACTTCCCCAACTGGAATACCTTCCATAAACCGTCTTTGCAATACCAATGTTGCGGCCATATTCTGGGATGCGGTGGAAAATTATAAGCAAAACTCCTCCTGGATGTCTGTTTAGTAGCCTCAAACAGATGCAACCGCGACGCTATTAGCGCTGAGGAACCATTGCATGCGCCTCTAACTTATTGACATAAAGAGAAAAAATGGTGGGGGATGAGGGACTTGAACCCCCGACACAGGCGTATATGTTCCTGCTTTCCTGCCTATTTCTGCACATTCCCGCCCACTCACCAACATTACTTTATTATCCATATAATACAGTTACTTATATTAGCAAGCCTAATAACATTTTTCCTTTACATTATAAAAGAAGTCGAGCTTTTACTGCCTATCAACAGTATTATAGCAGTATTAAATTTTATGCGCTTTTATAACAATACGTGATTATTTACGTCTGTTACTATTTACCGGAATGCGCCGTGAGGAAGGCCTGAAACTGGAATGGAAAAATATTGACTTTAAAGCCAGAACAATTTTAGTTCCTGATAAAAGCTGATGTTTTCTTACTGGTATTCATACATTTATTTAAACTCCTCGAATCAAGAAACAACCGCTTGGCTTTTCAAGTGTAGTTATTGTTACTAAAACAGCTTTTTGTTGTTTTTGAGCATCCTGGTATGTCATAGAAAACTCACACGCCTTACCTGTAGCGACGGCATCCTTAGCCTTTTCTTTATAATCCACCGATATTCCATCATTTTCTAATATTTCACTAAGCGAATTTGTTTGATTATTTGGAAAAATATTCTCAGCTCCTCTATCCTGATAGAGAATTTTGTTCTTATTATTGGCAATTATGCAAAATACGGAACTTACTTTCATTGCAGAAGAAAATAACGTAGATTGAAATTCTAATGCACGTATTGCAAAACGAAAATTATTTAAGGCGACAAGTAGAAAGAAAATAACTACTACTGAAACCGTACTCATAAACATAATAGTAACAAGCACTTGATTCGAAGGAATAGATTCCACTTGCGAAACAATTTTGTAAATTTCACTATTTATATAGAGTGAGAATACAAAAAGTAAAAGCATCGCTATGCAAACACCCCACTTTACAAGTGATCCGTATCTTCTTTTAGTAAAGTCAGAGCTTTGGTTTATTAATTCCTTTAAGTCTTTTCTTTCTAAGAACCTTTGCATGAAGAACCTATATTTAAATTATATCATCCAATAATTGGCTGAAATATATTTTATATTATAACTACATTACATTAATAAAATATTAATAATCATCAAAATATTTATGAAGAACAGCCTCGTAAACTTCCGCCAGCTTATAAATCTCATCTACAGATGCTAAGAACCAATCAAAATCAAAAGGTGATGTAGTATCAGTGATACACCGTGCATTTGATAATCCAGAGCAAAAAATTCATATTAAAGAGCAACGCGAGAAATTAAATACTTGGTTGCCGGAAGGTATGTAGTCGCCCGTGAAGAACATGTTTTAGCGAAATGAATAACAGTCTAAGGGTTATCAAGCAGCGCACTCCAATGAGGAAATAAAAAGTATAATTAGTCAAATATCAAAGTTGATTTACTTTTACTTATAATGAAAATGGCGATTTAGCTTATAAAGACAAGGCATATTATTATCCAGTCAAGATGCTCTTTCAAAATATTACCAGAGCCAGAAGAAAATTAAATTTGATAATAATTGATAATGAAGAGTTGTTGAATAGATGTATATCTATTTTGCAGTAGTTGCTAATAAAGCCTTGGGCAGTTTAGCTTACATCTGCAAGGTGGACTGCAGGCGGTTGGTTTTAAGCAGTAACCCATTATTTTTAGTAAAATAGAGTAAAAACATTGGGAAATAGAAGGAAAGCTGCGGGCTGTAGTGGTTTAGAATAATACTGCCATAATACTAAATCCGTTCCGATTAGCAGAAATTAGGGTAGTAATCGTAGGTAATCGAGCTAATATTGCGAAGTATTAAATGGCAAAAACTGAGCTAAGTTACTGAAAATAAGAAGAAAATGGTGGGGGATGAGGGACTTGAACCCCCGACACAGGCGTTATGAGCGCCCCGCTCTAACCAACTGAGCTAATCCCCCCAAAGGTAAAAAACATTTACCTTATGAATAGGCCTCTGTAATTAAAGGAGCAAAAGACGTTTTGCAAGAAAAACTTACCCAAAAGTTAGTTTTTTGCACATTGATGCTATCAATTATAGTTATTTGATTGAATATCTATCGTCATTCCCCGAATTTTTCGCAGAAAAATTATAGTGGAATCCAGTTTGATTTTATAGTAATTCCACTTAATAATTACCTATTATACACCTAGATTGCGAATATGGCACGTGTCCCCGCGCAGGCGCACTACTGTCCGGTAAAA
>DITJ01000075.1 GCA_002422795.1 Alphaproteobacteria bacterium UBA6187
TACGCAAACTCTCATGACCGCCAAGATGGCAATAGTGCGCGCAGGGGGGACACGTGCCCCGAACCTTTTATTGTACATAGACAATACAACTTACTATACACCGAATAAATACTGGCATAAAAGACTATAAAGGTGTAATAATGCGCATGGTTTATAAAATTTGGGGTTATAATGAAGATAATTGCACTCAATCTGCCGCGCACCACAACTAAAAATGATCTTTGGGATTTATTTAAAACCTATGGCACTGTGGAATCATGCGATATTGTAACGAATAAAGAGCAAGGCACATCAAAAGGTTTTGGTTTCGTTGAAATGCTAAATGATGCAGAAGCAAATGCAGCAATCGCAGCCCTGCACAACAAGAAAATTGGTGATAATAAAATTCGTGTTAAAGCCTCTGACCAAGCTAAATAATATGTCCAAGCAAGCAAATAATCCTCTGCATGGGGTTTCACTGGAAACCATATTAACCAAACTGGTAGAGCATTATGGCTGGGTAGAATTGGGCGAAATTATAAATGTAAATTGTTTTAATTTTGAGCCAAGCATTAAATCCAGCCTTAAATTCCTTAGAAAAACCGAGTGGGCACGAAAAAAGGTTGAAGATTTATATATAAGCTCCATGAAGCATTTTAAGTAAAAGAAATGAAAATATTCCCGGATTTCGAGCAGTTCCAAACTAACTACTTAAGCAAAACAGCACAACTTGCCTGGAGCATCCTGCCTGCCGACCTCGAAACCCCGGTTTCTGTTGCATTAAAACTGCAAAACGAAAAATATCTTAGCCTGTTTGAATCGGTAGAAGGCGGCCATCACCGCGCCCGCTATTCATTCATAACATTAGACCCAGATTTAATCTGGACATGCGATAAAAACACCGCAAAAATAAGTTATCCTGAAACAGGTACAGAGGAAATAGTTGCTAAAAAAGGCGCAGAAATTTTCCCTTCACTCAGGAAGCTAATAAATTCCTGCGCTATAGAAATCCCTGCCGGGCTGCCGCCTATGTCATCCGGCCTGTTTGGCTATATGGGATACGATATGGTGAGGTATATGGAAAATATACCTGATAAGCACACAGATACTATCGGAATACCTGAATCAATTTTCATAAGACCAAGGCTGGTTATAGTATTTGATTCGGTTAAGGATGAGATGATTATACTCACTTCGGTTATGCCTTCTGATAAGGCGGTAGAAGCGGCTTATCAGGAAGCGGGAAGAAGGATATGTGAGCTGGTGGGGCATTTGGAAGGTGCTGTTAGCAAAGCACCGTGCAGCCCCCTCTCCCTTAGGGAGAGGGCGGATTCCTCCAATTTTCCACTTGAAAAATTGGTAAGGAATCCTGGTGAGGGGAATGCGCCTCAACAAAATATAAATTCCCCTCACCCTACCCCCCTCCCTCAGGGAGAGGGAATACCCATCAACCTAGAATCCATCAGCAACACCAGCCGCGCTGAATATTACAAAATGGTGGAAAAAGCCAAGGAATATATAGTTGCCGGGGATATTTTTCAGGTGGTGCTGGCGCAGCGTTTCACTGTTGATTTCCCTCGCGCACCATTTTCACTATATAGGAAACTAAGAAGGCTTAACCCTTCCCCATTTTCATTTTACATGCAGATGGATGGCTTCTGTCTTGTTGGTTCCAGCCCTGAAATATTGGTGCGTGTTCGTGAAGGAAATGTAACGGTGCGGCCAATTGCTGGAACGCGCCCAAGGGGTAAGGATAGGCTGGAAGACGAAGCTTTAGAAAAAGATTTACTTGCCGATGCCAAGGAACTTTCCGAGCATTTAATGCTGATAGATTTAGGCAGGAATGATGTGGGCCGCGTTGCCCAAATCGGCAGCGTTAAGGTTACCGATAAAATGATTATCGAGCGTTATTCGCATGTTATGCACATAGTTTCCAATGTGGAAGGGCGCATAGGGGATGGTTTTGATGGCGTGGACGCTGTAATTGCAGGCTTTCCTGTGGGAACAGTTTCTGGAGCCCCAAAAATACGCGCAATGGAAATAATCGATGAACTGGAAAAAGCCCGCCGCAGTTTTTACGCTGGCGGTGTGGGGTATTTTTCATCTGGTGGTGATGTGGATATGTGTATCGCTCTGCGCACCGGGCTTGTGAAAGATAATAAGCTTTATATCCAGGCTGGCGGCGGTGTGGTTTTAGATAGTAGCGCTGAGGGCGAATATACAGAAAGTTGTAATAAGGCAAGGGCTCTGGTAAGGGCTGCTGAAATGGTAATGGAGGAGTAGGTTTCAGGTTTCAAGTTTCAGGTTTCAGTGATTCTTCCCTGACACCTGATACCTGAAACCTGGCCCCTGATATTTATGATTCTACTAATAGATAACTACGATAGCTTCACATATAACCTGCTGCACTATATTGGTGAGCTTGGGGCTGAAGTAAAAGTTGTGCGTAATGATGCAATTTCAGTTGATGAAATACTGGCAATGCAGGATTTGCAAGGAATTGTGCTATCCCCTGGTCCATGCACCCCTGATGAATCAGGGATTTGCATGGATTTAATCAAGCAAGCTTCCGGCAAAATACCTTTATTTGGGGTATGCCTAGGGCATGAAGCTATCGGGCAGGCCTTTGGCGGAAAAATCGTGCGCGCACCTGAACCTATCCACGGCAAAGTATGCGAAATACTACACGATGGCACCGGCATGTTTGCAGGCATTCCAGATCAGTTTAAAGCCACGCGCTACCATTCATTAATTGTAGAAAGCGCCACCCTGCCCTCCTGTTTGGAAGTTACCGCAAAAACTAAAGATGGCATAATCATGGCTTTACAGCACAAAGAACATAAAACCTATGGCGTGCAATTCCATCCGGAAAGCATCGCTTCTGAATATGGGCATGAAATCTTGGAGAATTTTTTAAAAGGTTGCAAAAGGTCGCAATTTGATGTATAGTGCCTCAAATGGAGGGATTTATGTCTCAATCAATTAAATTATCTGAAGAACTATTAAATAGTGCACGTCATTATGCAAATGTGTATAGCCGTTCTGTCCCAAAACAGATAGAGTATTGGTCACGCATAGGTAAGATTGCCGAAGAAAACCCAGATTTATCTTATGATATGATAAAATCTATATTAATTGGCATGGCTGAAGCAGATGATGGTGATATTAGCGAATATGAATTTGGTTAAACTGCCATGAATATACTGCAAACCAGAACTTTCAAAAATTCAGTTAAAAGATTACATAATAATCAAAAGAAAGTTCTGGATAACGCAATCAAAGAAATTATCAATAATCCTTTAATAGGTGAGCAGAAAAAAGGTGATTTAGCAAATTTACGTGTTTATAAATTCCATATGGTAGGACAGCTCACACTACTTGCCTATTCTTTTAATGATAATACAGTTACATTAACACTTATTTCTTTTGGTTCACATGAAAATTTTTATAGGGATTTAAAGCATTAGAAACTTTTCTAGGCAAACAAGTCTCAATTAACTTCCATAATTAATGAACAACTCACATTACTATTGGAAATATTATAAACTGCTGCTTTATCAACAGAACCTGCTGTGCCAGTTGTACACACATTATTAGAAGATACATTTGAATAAGTTGGGTTATTAATCGGGTAATTGCCTGCTAATGATGTAGCTATAACACGCCCAGAATAAGGCATACCATCATCAATTTTACTATCTACATATATTGCATCTTTTGGCCTTAATATATTATTGGTAGTATAATCAATGCTAATGCTAGGAGTAGTTGCACCAGTAACAAAGTAATTTTTATTTCTATTATAGTCATAAGCCACGCCCCAATAACTACCAAAGGATGAAGCGGGAAGTTCAGATTGAACTGTTCCGCCACCAAAACCACTAAGATATATATCTCTCCCATTATAATTACCTGGTAATAATTTAGCGCGCCCACTACCCAAATGCTCCCACATATACATATTTTCTCCCCGGTATTCAAAATTAGTGCCAGGATAACCAACGGTAGGGTAGCGATCTTCAATTTTCTTATTGCCATCACCATTATGAGCCGAGCCCCAATAAGATGAGGCGTTAGAAAGATCACCAGGCAAGCTATTATATTGCAGTTTAAAGGCAGCAAATGCCTGGGAAAATGTATTATATTCAGAGACGCCCGACCGCAACTTGGCTTGCTTTACTAATGCCTGCCCGGCAGTAACGCCAGCAACAATTATTCCTATTATTACAATAACAATAGAAAGCTCAAGCAAGGTAAAGCCTTTCTTTTCTTTAGATAAATATTCTNNTAGACATCAATATACGCATAATTAAATTTATCCGATTAACAACTAAGCGTAGCATAATTAATAGTAAATAACCACTATAAAAAAATAGGAATTGTATAGGCCAGACCACGCACGCATGTTTTTGTAAAACTGAAGAAATCCAAGGCAGGGTAAGAATTTGAAGACATTCAAAGAACACAAAATCTACGGTGTATAATTCCACACTGAAAACATATAGTAAATTTACTTAATAATTCCCCACTACGTCATTGCGATGAGGCGGAGCCGACGTGACAATCCAGGAAATTTAACAATATAATTCAGCGCATTGCAAGGAAAGTTCTGGATCGCCACGCTTTCGGCTTGCGATGACGTAGTGGGAATTCTTAAGTTAAACAACTATAGCTTCTGAATATGGGCATGATATTTTAAGGAATTCTCTTGAGATTACAAAATAATACTTCTATTAAGTTTTACTGGTATTTTAGTCTTGCTCTGCCATTTGCAAATAGTTATTTAATAATTTACTTAACAATGCATTTATTAATTATTTTGTATATTGCCAGAACACCACCTTTATGTTACATTCCACTTCCTAAAAATATAAAACACAAAGGATCAGACATTTATGAGTAATGAACGCATAACCTTTATACCCGTGTTAAGCCAAGCAGGAGAACCTGATAATAGAATACTCATATACGGAGCTGGCAATATTGGTTTGGCGGCTGCGGAAAAACTATCCGAACAAGGTTATGAAGTTGTGCTGGTTAGTGGCCGCCCTCTAAAAGAAGGGGACTGGCGCAAAGATGCCGTAAAAAGAATTAATGGCTCCCTGGAAGGCAAAGCTGGCTGCATACATTTAACGAGCAACCTGAATGATCCAAAGGCAAAAGACGCTTTGCTAGCTATACATGTTGCAGGCGTTCCACGCAACCCAGGAGAAAGTCGCAGTGCCGTTTATAATACCAATGTAGAAATACTAACGAATTCCCTACCGACTATTCTAAGGAACAATCCAAATACACCTATTTTTGGAATCGCAAATCCCGTAGATGAACTAACTGAGGAAGCATATAAAATTGCCAAAGAACAATTTGCAGGAGGCCGTATTTTTGGTGTGGGCTCTTGTGTTGATGAAGCGCGATATATACAGCATACCTTAAATGCCATGAAAGAAAAATATCCCTCATCAGAATTTGATAAAGATAGATTAACTGGTCTTGGTGTAACTGGCCCTCACAACGACGATATGCAGCCAGTTTATCAAAATGCAATGTATGACGGTAGAAAGCTTGTATCTGATAATTCCGATGACGGGGCTCTTTTCACACATGATGAAATGGCAGCTATTTTCAGTAAAGTGAAAAGCCACGGAAATGACTATAAGAATGAAATAATTCCTGAAGATATAAAGCCATATTGCTCAACATACAAAAGAAAAACCGGTGATGGCGATGTTGAAGGGCCTGTTGAGGCAATGTTAAAGATAGTGGATCAGTATGTAGAAATAAGGCAACGTGCAGGAAATGAAGCATCAATCACGCTTAACTCCCCAGCTTTAAATGCCTCTAAAGGAAGAACTGGCGGATGGCCATTAAAATTTGAAAATATGGGCTATAGTATTTCAGTTACGCCTGAATCTCCTTTACTCTTACTACAGCAAAATGGCGCAAGTCCACCAATTGCAATAGGAAGTAAAATAATTATTCCAAATTTCTCTAAAGATAGACTGGGTGAAACAAGTATAAAAACTTTAGCATCACAGGGTTCATTTGAAGAGATGATTTTAAATAAAAGCGACTCTCCTGCGATGGCGAAGTTAAGCTAAGCCATTAAATAAACTAAAAGAATATATGTCATTTGGTGAAAATATTGATCCATACCAAACGTAACCCAGAAGCCAGGTCCACCAGTTGGTTTTAAGTTAAACCAGCGGTTTATACGGCTTTTTGTCCAGTCGATATGATAATGAATAAAGGCATCAAGCAAGGCAAGGCCTGCCGCAATGAGTATTGGAGCAAAGAAAGATAACGCAAGCACTGTTCCAACTGCATGGATAGCAGCATGCAGCAAGCCGCCAGGATGCCCATAAATGCCCTTATTCATAAACTGATAGGGTGTTTGCAATGGATAATCGCAAATAAAATGTTTGAGTATCAATGCGGATAAAATGGCAAGTTCGGTCATGCAAGTACCACCACATCAATTGGTTCACCCATTCCAGCCACATTATGTTTTAAACGGATTTCTTTAGGGGCAGGTGGCTGATAGCAATGAAGTATTGCTAAAGCGCAAGCACTACTGCATTTATAGCTCCGGCGCTGGTAGCACTGATGCCTTCAAAATCAAGCCTTCCATCTAATCCAGTATACCCCAAGCAAAGGCTCCGTGTGCCCCCCACCTTGCAATGCAAGATTGATAGTTTTTCTGGTATCCTGGCTCGGCGATGTAGTTGTATTTTCCATTTTAATTTCCTTTATTATTGCGCTGTCCATCCGCCATCAATCGGCAGCGAGATACCTGTAATGGAGCTACCAGCATCACTGCATAAAAATGCAACGGCTGCGCCAATTTGTTCTGGCGTTGCAAAGCGCTGTGAAGGTTGCTTTTCTGAAAGTAGTTCTTTAGCGGCAACTTCAACTGGGATACCTTCTTTAGCTGCGCGGTCATCAATTTGTTTTTGTACCAGTGGTGTAAGCACCCAGCCTGGGCAAATAGCATTACAAGTTATGTTGGATGTTGCATTTTCAAGCGCCACAACTTTAGTCATACCAACAATACCGTGTTTTGCTGCAACATATGGAAGCTTTTCTTTTGAGCCTATCAATCCATGTACCGAAGCAATATTGATAATACGGCCAAATCCCCGTTTTTGCATCCCAGGTAGAACTGCTTTCATCCCATGGAAGGCGCTGGAAAGATTAATTGCAATTATTGCATCCCATTTTTCTTCTGGAAATGATTCTGTGCGTGCCGTGAATTGAATACCTGCATTATTAACTAGAATATCTGCTGTACCAAAACTTGTTTCTGCTAAGCTTACCATTTCACGGATTTGTTCGGGCTTACTCATATCGGCAGATGAATAAACACATTTAACGCCATATTTTTTCTCAATAGCTGTACGTTCAGATTCAATAGCTGCTGCATCACCAAAACCATTAATAACAATATTAGCACCGTGGCTGGCAAGTACATTAGCAATGCCAAGACCTATGCCACTGGTGGAGCCGGTAACGATTGCAGATTTTCCTTTAAGCATAACTATTCCTTTTTTAATTTATGTTTTGCGTTTCAGTAATTAGGCGGGTAGAGCGTTTAAAGGTAATATAAGCCCAGAACCACCATGCAATTGCACCTTTCACCCATAACTTTCCAAAATCAGCAACGGCAGATTTCCTGCCAATAGTAGCCAGGCTACCATAATGTTTATAATGGAATTCTAGCTCTGGTATCCTTCCTTCAATTTTTGCACGAATATATAAAAAGCAAATGTAATGTAATTGGCATTAAAAGGTTGTAGTCCTTCGGCGGCGTTTACGTAAATTTTTCCAAACTATAAAATCTTTTCTGATTGGCATATAAGATATAAAAAGCAGGTATCCGGCAAGAGGCAGTACAGATACGAACCCAATATACTTAAATCCATACGCACCTGAAACGCCACCAATAAGAAATGACAAAACAATTGAAAGATGAAGTGATATTTTATCTTTATTTGACTTAGTATGTTTTGCGCTACCTTTCTTACAGAAAAATAAAAGCTTTCCTATTTCAATTCCTATATCTGTCACCATGCCTGTGATATGCGTTGTCCTTATTGCAGTGTCGGATAATTTTGTAATAACAGCATTTTGCAGACCCATAAGATAACATAATAGAGCAATAATATAGAACGTATCTAAATGCATTTGCGGCATATATTTACTGTTCGTTATGCCAAACATAATAAGTAGCAAGGCTTCAAAAGCTAGTGGAAGTGCATATTGAGAATACATGTGAAAAGTTCTGGCATATAATACCATTATAGCTGTGGTTGCTGCCCCGCATATAAAGAATAAAATATAAAATATCATTGAAACTGCGGACAGCCAGTGATTCAGTGCAATACTATCTACAGCAAGGGATAAAATTCCGGTCATGTGAGATGTATATTGTTGAACAACCATAAAGCCACCGGCATTAATAGCTCCTGCAATAAACGCAAGGTGGCGACCTAAAGCTTTATTAGATTCGGTAGTCCTGCGTTTACCAACTAGCAATTCTTGGCGTGGCCTTGTGATTCTTTTCATACCATTAACTGTAAATCACTATGGGTAATTAAACTTCTTATTTCATCAGAAGCAAAACCAAGTGACATAGGGCACATTACATTTGGAATAACGGCAGTATCATAAATTTCAGCAACAGCGCCATCAATACGGAACCATTCAACACAAACCCCGGTTTCAATATCTATAACCTGCACACCGCACCAGGCTTCTGAATCAGCCTCTTTTAATTTTTCATCCAATTGCAAGCCTTCAAAACGCTGGTAACGCGGTTTAGATAACCCAACAAAAGCATATTTACCGCTAAATGCAAGCCCACGCGCAAAACCTGGGCAGAAAGTAAGGGGCTTGAATTCTTTTTTTTCTATATCAACCCAGCCAACCTGCCCTTCACCTGAATTTAGCACCCATAATTTCCCATTAAATAAACGCGGTGAATGCGGCATAGAAAGCCCATTGCAGACAATTTCATTTGTTTCCACGTCAATTACAACGCCGCCATTACTCCTGCGGTCACGCCAGCCATCAATAGTGTTGGATTTACTTACAGCAGTAACATAACGCGGCTTACCATTTTCCATAGCCATACCATTTAAATGGCACCTATCTTCATTCACTATTTGCGAAATAAATTGCGGCTTCCAAACCGGGGTAAAGCTATTGCGGGAAGATGTAGTTGCCAGGCAGTTATACCTGGTATTTACAAAAACAATTTCACCGTTTGTAAGTAAGCCAACATCATGGGCATCAAGCACACCTGTTGTGTGGGTTATGCGCGGCACATAGCAGGCATCGTGTGTATTATTTACTGATTGGTCTTTTTCAAGGATATTTTCAAAACGCTGTATCTGGAAAAGAGTTGCAAGCAAAAGCGTATTGCCATCAGAATACAAACCCATTGCCTTTTCAAAGAAGCGTTCATTTATCATAAGACCTCCCTTGGGGTTCTGGCCAAGGAGATATAATTTTCCTGATTGGTATGATGTAACAGCAATAGATACTTTTAACTTCGCAAGCATCCCAACAAAGCCAGGTGATATGGAATATGTTACTTTATTATTCTGGTTATTTGCCTTTTCCGCAGCAGCTATATTGCTTGCTTCGGATGCAGATCCTACTGATACATCTATCTCTTGCACTTCATTCTTCATGTTTACTCTTCCTTAATTTTGTTCAAGTAACTTTTCAATTAAATTTACTATAGAATCGGCATCAGGCGTGGTATTCGAATTGAAATACTCAACCAGTTTACCATTTTTATTTATTACATATTTATGAAAATTCCATTTTGGTGAAGTGCCCAGGCCTAATGCCTGGCTTGCCCATTTATAGAATGGATGCGGATTATCTCCGCTCACTTGCTGCTTGGAAGTCATTGGAAAAGTCACACCATAATTAAGCTTGCAGAATGTTGCTATCTCTTCCGCAGAGCCAGATTCCTGCTTACCAAAATCATTACTCGGCACCCCAATTACAACTAAACCTTTATCCTTATATTTATCATATAACTTCTGCAATCCTTCATATTGCTTTGTAAAACCGCATTTTGAAGCGGTATTTACAATAAGCAAAACTTTGCCTTTAAACTGGGAAAGCGGCAGAGGCTTTTCATCCATCAGTGTTGTAAATGAATAATCATAAGCACTGCCTGCTTGCTCAGCATCTGCATTTCTAAATGGCAACATAAGCATTATACCTGAGATAATTAAGCCTAATAAAAATTTTGTAAATTGCATAATTATTTTTAAGCTTTCCTATTTAATACATAATATGCAAATTCTTTTAGAATATCAGCTTTCTTGCCAAAAGCACTAAGATGGCGCACCGATTGCTCAGTAAGTATCTTAGCCTGCTCACGCGCTTTTTGTTCACCCATGGCACTTACAAAAGTTGGCTTGCCACTAGTTTTTTGCTTTCTTTTTTTGCTTTTGTCATTTTCAGCTTCCGCATCAAGTAAATCATCGGTAATCTGGAAAACCAGCCCTATATCATAAGCATAACCACGCAGCATATTCCTCAAATTCGGCGCTGCATTACCAAGTATGGCCCCGGCCTCGCATGATGTAGCAAATAACTCACCTGTTTTAAGCCTTTGCAGATGGATAATCTGGTTAATGCCGAGGTCAGTTTTTTCAGATATCATATCCATAATCTGGCCGCCAACCATTCCCCTGGAACCACTTGCCTTTGCAATGCAGCGTACCAGTTCACACCTTACGGCAGGGTTACTGTGCGTTGATGGGTCAGCCAGAACTTCAAATGCAAAAGTAAGCAAGGCATCCCCGGCAAGTATTGCAGTTGCCTCATCAAATTTCACATGGCAGCTTGGCTGGCCACGGCGCACATCATCATCATCCATTGCCGGAAGGTCATCATGGATAAGGGAATAAGCATGTATAAATTCAATTGCGGACGCAACCTGCAAGGCAGAATCCTGGCTAACCCCGAATATATTTGCAGAAGTAACAGCTAAAAACGGCCTGAGCCTTTTTCCACCTGCAAGCGCGGAATAGCGCATTGCATCATGCAGTCTTTTTTCACCGCCCTCATCTTGATCGGGTAAAAGACTATCCATTTTTTGATAAATAAGTTCAGAAATTTCTTCTAAGGATTTTTCCAGATGGGTCATTTTATTTCTTTTTTTAATTATTTAATAACTAATAATACCGTTTCCTTATCAATCGATCCGCTAGGAGTTTCGCCTGCGGTGCGCGGAGCGTATTAAACATACGTGAACACACCGAGACCGCAAACGCAAACGATCAGATTATAGAAACACTTACTCCTGATGCTTTATAGTATCTATATTTTCTTAGGCACTGTTAGCAAATTCGCTATAACGTAGCGAAAATGGTGTTTTTTGAGAAACGGAGCGCAGCGTATATAGACATACGTGAGCACCGTATCGCAGAAAACCCCATTTACAGCAAGATATAGTAGAATTTGCTAACAGTGCCTAATAGTTATGTGGCAATCATCCGCTCACATATCTACAGGGAAACAAAGCTACCATGCTTTGGAAAGTATATATAATAAAAACTGCTGGGTGAATAGTTATTTTAGCTATACCTAATTATTATGCAGGGGTCTTTTATAAAGTCTTAATATCCTCCCTTTAAATTAGTATAGCGATTTTATGGCCTGAGGGCTTAATTATAGTTATAGAAAATGTAACGCTTAATTTCTTCTGTATTTGAAATTGCCGCTATTTATCAGCTCGCTGGTATTACTAAGATTTGATGAATAGAATTTATATATAGATTATTGGGTTAGTTATAGGTTTAGGTAAAAAACAAATCACACTACAGGAGGTTTAGGATGAAAAGAATTGCGTTAGGTGCATTAGCAACAATATTTGCAGCTGGTTCTGCAAATGCGGCAATGTTGGATAATACACCATGGTATGTAAGTTTAGGCGGGGATTTAACTTGGATAACCGATACTGATATAGAAAGCGGTGCCGCTGGTACCGTTGAATTCGAAATAGGTGGCGGAGCTAATTTAGCAGCAGGTTATAAGATTGCAAATATTGATGGTACGCTTACAGGCATAAGGACGGAACTGGAATTAGGATATCATAGTGCAGAAGTTGATAATGCTAATGGCTCTTTGAAGTTTGGCACAATAATGGCGAATTTATATTATGATATCCCAACTTCTTTAGGGTTCACGCCATTTATAGGAGCAGGGGTGGGTGCCGCACGGCTTTATCTTTCAAGGGATGCGGGCATCGGCAATACCGATGATGATGCTAACTCGTTTGCATATCAGGGAGTAGCTGGTGTTTCTTATACTCCTGAAGCAATGCCAACTACCGACTTGTTTATCAGTTACCGTTACTTAGGTATCTATCAACCAGAGTTTGGCAATATAGAACTGGAATCGGTGCATACCAATAGCGTGGAAGTGGGGCTGAGGTATCATTTCTAATGCGATATATTTTATTTTTAACACTAATGGGAGAACGAAAATGTCAAAGAATTTTAATAAAAGCGTAAATAATAATTATCCAAAACCAGAAAGGGAAAGGGACGCAACTGAAGAGACAGACCTTTCCGGCGCTATAGGGCGTGAATACCGCCAACTTGCAGAAAATGCACAGCAAAAAGCGTATGAATTGCGTGATGTTGCTGTAGATCGCGTTCGTAGTAATCCGCTTGGTGCATCTGCTGCTATTTTTGCAGTCGGGCTGATACTAGGAGCTTTGCTACGCAAGTAAATTATATAGCACTTCCTAGGTTCTGTTGAGTTTTTTGTAATTGTACAAGTCTCTGGGATATGGATCCCGGACAGCAATCAAAATCTCAACAGAACCTAGTAAAAATGAAAAGCATAAGTGCTATAAATATTATCCATAAACAAAATATAAAGGAATTTGCTATGTCAGATACTATAACAGGAATTTTTAATAAACCTAACCAGGCAGAAGCAGCTTTAAGCGATCTGGAAAAGCTTGGGATTAATAAAGAGCGCATCAGCGTTATAATGACAGACCGCACACGCGGTAAAGCTTTTAATATTGAAAAAGGCAACAAAGCTGGTGAAAGTGCTGCAATAGGCGCTTCTGTAACCGGTGTTGTTGCTGCAATTGCGGCAGGGCTTACTGCGGTTGGAAGTATGGTGATACCTGGAGTAAACCTTGTAGCTGTTGGTCCTTTTGTTGCTGCACTTGCAGGGGCTGGCGCAGGGGCTGCGGCAGGCGGGATTATCGGCGCACTTGTTGGCCTTGGCATTCCTGAATATGAAGCTAAGCTTTATGAAAAGGAAATTAAGGACGGCGGAGTATTAATTGCTGTTGAAGCTAAAAATGATGAAGAAGAAAAAGCTGTTAAAGACATTCTTCAGGGCAATAAGGCAAAAAATATCGCTGCTTAATTATAATATGCATAGGCACTGTTAGCAAAATCGCTATAACGTAGCGAAAATGGTGTTTTTTGAGAAACGGAGCGTAGCGTATATAGACATACGTGAGTACCGTATCGCAGAAAAACTCCATTTGCAGCAAGATATAGTAGAATTTGCTAACAGTGCCTAGTGAGTTGCGCTAAGGCTCACTAGGAATACACCCCATTCCTTAACTTTATTACAAAGTTACTTTATCTCCCTGAATTTAGAATAGAATAATTATACGACTGACAATAAACTAGTTATATCAAAGACCTCTACATAACGATATTTTTTTGGTGATTTCGTCGTCAAGTCCGTCCTCAAATCCTAATGTACGTCCATGTACTTACGGTTCTGCGGGCGGGTATTCCTAGAACTCACTCAAAAAACCCTCATTATGCAGGGGTCTTTATCTGAGATTTAATTGTGTAACATTAATGGAGGTTGGTATGAATAGTAATAAACGTAACCAGGGGGCCAGCAGGGATGAAGACGATAGATTCAGAAATAACGAACAAAATAATCAACGCAATAGCAATACTCGTTATTCTGATAATAATAACACCCCTAATTCCCGCACTAATCAAAAAAGGGGCTTTGAAGGGGATATAAAAGAAAGATACCCTGAAACCGACCAGCAAAATTATCGTGATGAGAGGAGTTACTCTGAAAGCCAACGATCGCGTGGCAACAGGGATACTGATAATTATGGCATCTCTTCGCGCTCTTCCAGATATAATGAAGGTGGTTATGGCCAAGGCGGGGATTATTATGAGAACCGTGCTTCGGGCGATAACAGGGATTATGATGATTACGGCAGTTCCGCCCGTTATTCATCCTCAGGCGCTAGAAGGGGCGGCGAAAACTCCGAAGGCTATGGGACTGGCAGGCCAGGCTATGGTAACGACAGGGAAGAATATGGGGTAAACCGCTCCTCCCGCAGTAATAGAGATCATGATGATGATCGCTCTTCTGGTTCCCGTAGGGGCAGTAGTTCATCGGGTAGTTCTGAAGGTTATTCTGATTCCGGCAGGCAAGGCTATGGAAATCGCGGTAATGATGAGAATTATTACGGAGGTGGCTACAGGGGCGAAATAGACGAAGATTCTTCGCGTTCTTCTTCCCGCAGTAGAAGCCGCTTAAGTGATAGCCAGGGAGATTATGGCAGCTACGATGACTTTGCCGATAATGATAGGCAAAGCCAGGGAGGCCGCAATTCAAGCCAGATTGCAGAAATTGGCAATCAGGATATAATCGGCTCATCTTCCCGTTCTGCTGTCGGAGGAAAAAAACGCAAAACAACCGGCATAACAGGTTCGGGCAAAGGCCTGGGTGGCACTGCAAGTCGTGCTGAAGTTAGTAATAGTGATGATTAATTAAAAATAATCCTAGGCACTGTTAGCAAATTCGCTANNGTGAGCACCGTATCGCAGAAAAACCCCATTTGCAGCAAGATATAGTAGAATTTGCTAATAGTGCCTAATGTGGCAAAGCCCATTAGGGTTATTAAATCAAATAGGAGGATATAATGAAAGTAGGTAGTTTCTTAATCAAATCAGTAATGATTACGATTTCTTTATGCTTAATTGCTATATATGCAGCTGAAGCAAACACCAATAAAGTAAAGGATTTTGTTGAAAAAGCATCTTCTGGAAATTTATTTGAAATTGAATCGAGCAAGCTTGCATTAACCAAATCTACAAATGCGGATGTAAAGAATTTTGCACAAAGCATGGTAGATGACCACGCCATTGTTGGCACAGACCTTGAATCTACTATAAGTGCTGCCGGTGTTGATAAAAGCTTTGTTAGAAAAACTATGGATAAGCAACATATGAAATTGTACGATAAGTTGCAAAAAACATCTGCCCAGAATTTTGATAAAGAATATGTCAAACTTCAGATAGATGCCCATAAAGACACTGTTAAACTTTTTAAGGATTATTCGGAAAATGGTGATGATCCGACATTAAAAGAGTTTGCGACAAGGAACCTGCCTACTTTAGAGCAGCACGAGCAGCGTATAAAAGAAATTAAAGACGCTATGTAATATAACCTCTGCATAATTGTATCTTCTGGTGATTTCGTTATCACGTCCGTCCTCAAATCCTAATATACGTATATGTACATTATGGTTTTGCGGGCGGCGTTCCTGGAACACGCCTAAAAAGTCTGCATTATGCAGAGGTCATATGCCGTTCTTTATAGAGTTCTTCGCGGTATTCGCGTTTATTTGTGCGGTTGGATTTTAGAGGATTGCAGCAATTGTGCCATTTTCTTTTATACTCATTCAGATTCAAACTGACGATTAGAATCAGAATGAGTATAGTATAAAACCAACGCTGCAAAGAAGTGTAGGAATCTTCAAAGAGTACCAACAGTGGATGAAACCGACAAAGCTATTTAAACACTACCTGATTTACATCAAAAACGGTTATTTCAATTCCAGGCAAGGTTAGCAAGTCGCATTCTTTGAACGATGGTGTCGTTATTCGGTCTTGTCGGTGCGCTACGCTCATAAATCTACGCTACGAACCTCCCCCATCACTCCTACCCTCTCGAAGAACGCAACTTGGTAATACTATAGCCACTTATATATTTATTTATTTTCATTCGCTTTTTGCTTCCTATGTGCCAATGTGTTGATTGTTTCAACAAACATTGAAAAGGCAAAGGCAAAGTAAATATATCCGCGTGGTATATGGAAGTGGAATCCTTCCGCCATTAGCAATATACCAATCATAAGTATGAAACTAAGTGCGAGCACTTTAAATGCCGGATGCTCTTTCAGGAAGTATGAAATATACCCAGATGCCATAAGCATAACAACCATGGAAACAGTTATTGCAGCTATAATTACACCAGTATGCGGAGTAAGACCAACGGCTGTGATGATAGAATCGAAAGAAAACACAAAGTCAATTAAGGCAACTTGTATTATAGCACTATAAAAACCTGTTCTTGGAGTTATATTTTTAGTTGTTTCCTTCTGGGTTACATCGTAATGCATTTCCAGCGTGCTTTTTGCAATAAGGAATAATCCCCCTGCAACTAACAATAAATCTTTTACTGAGAAATCATTTGTACTTATGCTGAATAAAGGCTGCGTTAGTGACATAATCCAGGTTATACCCAGTAACATTATTATGCGTATAACGAGCGCTAATGTTAATCCAAATAACCTTACTTTTTTAGCAAGTGCTTTTGGTAGCTTCTGGACAACTAAAGCAATAAATATAAGATTATCTATACCCAGCACTATTTCTAAAAGGCTAAGGGTAATGAAGCTAAATATAATTTCAGTAGAGAATATTTCCATTTTATGACTATCTAGAATACTTTAATTAAAGTTTAAACAAAAAATAATCCCGCTGTTTTTCAGCGGGATTATTTAATCAATCAAATTAGAGTTTGCTGTGGTATAATTCTGTATCAAGGCTATTTTCAGTTTTATCAACAATCAATGTGATTGCAGCGTCACCGGTAATATTAACCGTAGTACGGAACATATCAAGTACCCTGTCTATACCAAGAATCATAGCCACACCCTCCATAGGGATTCCAACTGAAGTAAGAACCATTCCCATGAATATGATTGATCCGCTAGGAATACCCGCCGCACCAATAGAACCTAAAGTACAGGTTAGAAGGAGCATGAAATAATCGGTCATTTCAAGGTTTATGCCGTACATCTGTGCAAAGAATACAGAAACAATACCAAGATATATAGCTGTTCCATCCATATTAATACAAGCACCAAGAGGCATCATAAAGTTACTTGAGCTTATAGAAACACCCATTCTATCCTGCAATTCCCTCATTGCAGTAGTTAAGGTAGCTTTACTGCTGCTTGTTGAAAATGCCATAAGCTGAGTTGTAATCATTTTGCGGTAAAATGGTAATGGCGACATACGTGCGAAAACCCATATCAGCAATCCGAAGAAGAAATATTGCAACACACACGCACCTACAACCAGTACAACCAGTCTAAGGAGGCTCCAGAGGACTTCAAGTCCTGTGGTTCCTACCATCGCTGCAATAAATCCGAATACGGCAAGGGGAGCAACGCGCACAACCCATTCAATCATTTTGAATGTTACATGGCAAAGTTCAGCATTAAGTTCTTTAATACCAGCAGTATTACCCCTGATATTATTCATTACAATGCCTGTGAAAATTGCAAATACAACGATTTGCAAATACATATCTTCCGCCATTGCATGGATGATATTGCTTGGTATCAACTGCATAAGGAAATCACCAACCGAAGGAGGCGTGCCTGCAGATGGCATAGGGCTTATGGTTGAATCCACCGAACTAGGAGGAGGAGCAACGCCCACTCCAGGCTTGAAAATTGTTCCAAGTGCAAGACCCATAGAAACAGCAATTATTGCTGTCATCAGATAGCCAAAAGTACCTTTAATTACAATTGCCTTGAAGTGATGCGCTTCTGTAAGGCTGGTAATACCGGATATAAGTGCAAAAAATATTAATGGTGCCACTACCATTTTTATAAGTTTAAAGAATATGACCCCAAGAACTTTTAAGGATGCGGCATTCTCACCAAGCACTAACCCCAATACAACACCAAGAATCATACCAACTAGAACTTGCTGCCATAAGTTAAGTCCACAAAATTTCCACTCAGAATACGCAACACTACCCATACTTAATACCTCGAAATGGTCAATTAAAATATTACAAAATTAGAAACCTAATTTTTGCAAGACATATAAACAATAATTAATCCTACGAATCAATATTTTTTTTATGAAAATGGAAGGGAATGCTTACAAATCACTGTTAAGTTGCTGATTAATAACAAAAAAAATTTAATCAAAAATATCAAAAATATTTCTTAAAAACCCTGGAGTAAGTATTGACAAAGGATTTACATTTATTTTTGCATCATCGTAAGGACCTTTTATTGAATATTTTGTTGCGATTATGCCTTCATTTTCCTTCCCGATTATTATATTTCCTACAAAAGGTATTTTTCCGAATACATTATTTACAGCATACGCAGGTACAATTACTCCCCTTAGGTCTATTTCATCCAGGGTTGTGTTGATTGTCCCTTCAGCGGTAATGCCTATAGATGCCCCTGAGCTTTTAGCATTGGTGATAGTTATAAGACCTTTCTCCATTATAAAAGGTGCTTCAAATTTTTTGAAACTGATACCCTGGTTGTTTAGTAAGTCTTCAAATCCTTTAAATGAGGCAAGTGTAAGGATTTTACCAAGTAGTGGCGTTTTTACTGCGGTAAAATTTAAGATTTTTACAGTGCCTTGTGTAATTGTAGTAGTTGCGCGCCTTGCAATAGTTGAATTTATGCTAATATACCCATCTGTGATATTCTTAGATATATTAAGTGCATTTATAACAGCCCCGGCATTATCGGATTCCACCAATAATGTAGAGCGATTATTCACATCCTTAAGGCTTATATTAATAAAGTTTTCATCCCTTAATTTAGCGCTTAAGCTGCCTTTTTTGCATATTTCGGGAGAGCAACTAAAGTTACTTTTGAAATCTTTCAGTACTTCACTATTTTTCATGTAAAGCTTTGTAAGATTTACATTAAAGGAAAAGCTTTTCTTTATTTTGCCTGTATTATGCTTAAACCACTCGCTTATTTGCGCATTAGAAAGATCAAGTCCTGCGCCATTTATTTCCAAAACATCCTCATTGCCAGAACTTTTATATGACGCAGTGAAATTATTATTGCCATATTTGGCATTACTTATAATAAGTTCGCTTAAATTATTTAAAGCCAGGTTATATTGTGCATTTCCTGAAATACTTGTGCCATCACCAGATAACTTAAAATTATCAATGATTATATTTTCCTTACCGGTTTTTATCAGGTTAAATACCAGGTTGCTTTTCTTTCCGGTGTTTTTTTCAAACCCCAGGTCTTTTATAATAACGGTGCTTTGCGAAAGGTCAGCCAAGCCACTTATAGTGGTTTGATCATTTTTCTGGATTATATTAACATCAAGCCCCATTTTTCCGGCAACAAATGGAATTCCGTCTACACCTAATTCTTTCAGTTCCGCTGGCGAAAAACTGCCCTGGAGCTTTAATTTAGTATCATAAGACGCGTTAGGGGAAAAATTCTTATAAAGGTCTATCTGCGCCGGTATATTATTTATAAGGCTATCACCTTTTACATTAATATTATATTTATCAAGTGCGAATTCCAGGCTATTTGCCGATATATTTTTGCCATTAATAAAAGCTGGCAATAAGGCATCCTTAAAATTGGCAGATATTTTTATATCAACATCATTATATTTTAAATTATTTTCAATAGGAATTAGAAGGTCTATTTTGCCGGAGGCACTACCAGACATATTATATATACTTGCCATTTCAATATTTGCAGGCTTTTGTGAATAACTTGCCTTCAGGAACTCTACAAGGTTTTGTGCTGGCCCTGAGAAATCACCGGCAACGCCTATTTTCAGTGGGTGCGCCCATAAATTATCAAATTTAACATGGGCGTTGCTTATATTGCTACTGAGCATCTTGGCGCTTTCTATGGTAGCATCCATAGTATTGCCGGTAAATTTAACACTTGCCTTAACATTTTCAGCGTGAGGAAAATGTTCAAGATAACTTACCTTTGAATCTTCTATATTTATAGTGGCATTAATTGCATTATCGGGAATAGGCGAGATGTTGGTTTTATGTGAGTCATGTTTGATAATATTAGCAATATCATCCGCAGAGAAATTGAATATCCCTGTTGCATCCTTTATAATGCCGTCTTTTATATTATGGGTAACCCACTCCCAGGCAATATTGCCGAAAGTATATGGCCAATAATTTTGAACTTCATTTACATCAAGGTTAGTAATAGAAACAGTTGCATTTATAGAAGGCAAGATTTCAGGCCAGGTTTTTGAATTAACTATTTGGCCGGAAAGTTTGATAACTGGTCCATGTAAATTAAGTTCAAGATTGTTAATGGCAAGTTTGGATAGATTATCATGCAAATTAATGTCCATAGCCATCTTTTTTATAGCTATTCTGTCTTTAAATAATTCCGGGATATTGATACTTCCTGATGCGTTATCCAAAATAAGCCTTGCTTGCGATACCACCCCATTATCAGAAATAAGCAAGCTGCTTTGCCCGCTAAAAGACATATCAATTTTTTGCTCTATTTGATGATTGGGAAAAAGATCATCAAGCGGATAGCTTGGGAAATCTTTAAAATTAATGTTGGTTTGTATGGAGTTATCGCCGGAATTTGTAATTTTTATAGCAAACTTGGAAACATCCTTACCAAAATTTATATTAAATTCAGATTTAATCTGGTTTTCACCCTTAACCCTCTCCAGCTTTGCATAGCCTTCCTCAACCTTCCATAACATATCACTCAGGTTTGTACTTATAAAGAATTTTGCATCCCTGATTCGGATGCTATGTATTTTAAAACTATTGGTACTTTTAAGGTTTTTATATATTGAATGAACAATCATTCCTTCAAGCGAATGGTTGTTATATTGTGTATAAAGGACTTTGTTGGCGGTATCTAAATAGAAACTCGGCTCTGAAATAGTAAGGTCCGATGAAAGCCAATGCCCCCTTAACAACCTTAAGGCACTGAACCCGAATGATATTTCAGGTAGAGTTGCTATTATATCATTTGTATCATTAATTAAATTTACATTAGATGCATAAATGGCAATAGCATGTTTTTTTCTATCCCACTTTATTAAGCTATCTTCAATTTTTACTGAAAATTGAGGGCTTATGGAATCCAGCTCTTTTTCTATGTAAGGATTTAGAAAAGTAAGCGACCTTGGTTCAATTATAACCCATATAAAAAAAGATGTTATTACCAGCATTGTAATGATGCTGGTAATTGATACAATTCCTACTGTTAGTTTTACGCTTCTTTTTAACAATTTTGTCTCTTGAATTAGGAGCTTAAGATAGATACCCTTAAATCTACAATCTCACTTCTTTAATTTTTTGTGCAGTATGTCTTTTTTTTCTTAAATATCAATCATATTAAAGACGTATTAATATTTTTCAATACAAGGAATGTATTAGCTGATTGATTTAAACTGTAAAAATATGTATAGCATTTCCCATTATCATTTCTACATCGTCGGATTCACAAAATTCACCTGGAATGCCTAGTAGAAATAAAAAGCGGAAACGCTATAATGACTTTGTATTACTTAATAAAAAGCTAAAAAGAAAAAATATATGACCTTATCTATTAATGATAGCGCACCAGATTTCAGCCTTCCATGCGATACCGGTAGTAATATTTCCCTTGAAGGTTTAAAAGGAAAAAATATAGTCCTTTATTTTTATCCTAAGGATGATACCCCAGGATGCACACAGGAAGCAAAGGATTTCCGTGATAAACATACTGAATTTGAAAATTTGAATACTGTAGTGCTTGGTGTTTCAAAAGATAGCGTAAAGAAGCATGTGAAATTCCGGGATAAATACGAACTACCTTTTAACCTTATTGCCGATGAGGATGTTAAAACCATAAGTGATTATGGCGTATGGGTGGAAAAAAGCATGTACGGCAAAAAATACATGGGAATTGAACGTGCTACCTTCCTTATTGATAAAAACGGCAAGATAAATAAAATATGGCCGAAAGTTAAGGTAACCGGTCATGTTGATGAAGTTCTGGATGCGGTAAGGAATATAAGTTGTTAATTTACTTGCCTGACGCAACTTGCATTTATTAATGTGTAGTGATATACTAGTTGCCTAAATTATAAGGATATTTTATGCAGTCTTCTGATGGTGTAGAGTTTACTATTCCGCAAGTGCCGATGGATACACTAACTATGGCAAAAGTGCTTGAATCCTATGGTACTCCGCAAAGGCAGGCAGAAGGGCTTGCTATGGTATTAAGCGGTTTGAATGCTAACCATGTTGCAACTAAGGTTGATGTGGGAGGTCTACGAAAGGATACAAAAGTAGAAACTGATAATATCCGCAGGGATATTGAAGAGCTGCGTAAAGAAACGAAGATGGCTATTGCTAATTGCGAAGCTAACTTGAGAACTGAGTTAGCTAATATTGAATCCCGCTTAAAAGTTGAGATTGCTAATATAAAAGCGGATATATTTAAATGGATTGTGCCTCTTCTGGTGGGACAGCTTGCTGCATTTGCAGGTATATTAAAAATATTTATACATTAAAATTTTATGGACACAGTACCAGATACAAAAAAAATACCCGATGAAATCCGCCCGCATATAGAAGTTGAAGCTCCTGGCGGCGAGAAAAAGGTTCTTATGCATAGCTGCTGCGCCCCGTGTTCGGGCGAGCTTATGGAATTAATGATAGAAAATGGTATTGAACTTACCATATTTTTCTATAACCCGAATATTCACCCGAAGAGTGAATATGAAATCCGTAAGAATGAAAATATCCGTTATGCTGAAAAGCTGGGTATTCCCTTTATTGATGCTGATTATGACGTGCAGGAGTGGTTCTATAAGGCCAAAGGCATGGAAAAAGAACCTGAAAAGGGTATACGCTGCACTATGTGCTTTGATATGCGTTTTGTGCGTACGGCAGAATATGCAGCTGAAAACGGCTTTAAAGTTATAACCAGTTCACTTGGGATTTCCCGCTGGAAAGATATGGACCAGATCAATGATTCCGGCATAAAAGCCGCCGAATTATTTGATGGCGTGGAATATTGGACATATAACTGGCGTAAAAATGGCGGTGGTGAGCGTATGTATAAAATCGCCAAGCGTGAGAAGTTTTATAAGCAGGAATATTGCGGCTGCATATATTCACTGCGCGATACTAATAACTGGCGCGAATCGAATGGGCGCGAGAAAATTAGTCTCGGTGAAGAGTTTTATGGGGAAACTATCCCCGGCGCATGAGTACAATCCAATAAGGATTAGTTCTAATTCCCCCCTCCTCCATAGCACACATGCTGTTGCATTAGGAGTGGATGGTGGGCAGCTGCGTGGCAATCCAGGAATATAATAATAAACTGCATGCTCATTGTTGCGTTTCTATGTATGGATTGCCACTCCACTTCGTGGCTCGCAATGACGTACTTTTAAATGCAATTGCCATGCCCCCCCTTCTTTCTGTATCAACCGCTCCATAAAGATGCGTTTTTGTAACAAAGCTTAATGTTTTGTTAATGAATTATGTCTAGAATGTTATTATAGCATTTCTGCTTTTTATTTACGATAGGAGTTCGAGGTGAGTGAAATTTTAGCGTAGGTTTTCTACGTGAATTTTACGAATCCGATGAACGACAACGCGTAAATGAAAATGAGAAATACTATAGTAACATAATCAAGAGAAAACCTATGACATATAATATATTGCTTGTTGATGACGATATAAGCCAGGCACTTATAGCTCAGAAATTCATAGAAAAGGACGGTAATTACAGGACAAGGCTGGTAAGTGGTGGGCAGGAAGCAATAGATATACTTACAGGTAATTTTGCAAATGATATAGATTTAGTTTTACTTGACCTTGCCATGCCCGGTGTGGATGGAATGGATGTTTTAAATGCTGTAAAGCCGGTAAAGCCCAATTTACCGATTATAATAAATAGTGGTTATGATAATGTAGAACTTATAACAAGCGCAATGAAAGCCGGAGCAACTGATTTCATAAGAAAATTAGATGGTAATGAGAAATTACAGTTATCTATAGAAAATGCGCTCAGGAGCCATGTTTTGCATGATGGGCTTGAGATGTTCAAAAAATCAATGAGTGGCCAGGCTTCTTTTAATGATATATTAGGGGAAAATCAGGCAATTAAAGAAGTGCGTATTTTAGGCGCAAAAGTTGTCGATTCAAATATGCCGGTACTTATACAAGGTGAAAGTGGCTCTGGTAAGGAACTACTTGCCAGGGCGATACATTTTTCAAAGTCAGGTGCAATGAGGCCATTTATATCGGTAAATTGCGGTGCAATACCTGCGAACCTTCTGGAAAGCATATTATTTGGCAATGAAAAAGGAGCATTTCCGGGGGCTATGTTCAAAACTTATGGTAAATTCAGGGAAGCTGATGGTGGCACTATTTTCCTTAATGAGGTGAGCGAACTTCCTCACCCTGTTCAGGTAAAGCTGCTGCGAATGCTGCAAGATGGTAAAATTGATTTAGTTGGCGGTTCAAATCCCGTTAAGATAAATGTCCGGGTGATTGCCGCAAGTACCCATAATCTTGTATCCGAGGTTGAAAATGGTAAATTCAAAGGGGATTTATATTACCGTTTGAATGTTTTCCCGGTTTATATGCCACCCTTGCGCAACAGGAATGGCGATTTACCTATGATGGTCAGGCATTTTATAGAATTATTTATAAAATCTGAGCATAAAAATATTAATGGAATAACAAAGAATGCAGAAGAAATGCTATGCAAATATAGCTGGCCTGGTAATATAAGGCAGTTAAAGAATACTATTTTCCGCGCTATTGTGTTATGTGAAACAGATATGCTGGATATAAAGGATTTTCCCGATTTCATGGAAAATGAAAATAAAGTGCCGGTTACAAATGGGTCTATCAAAATATCTAACGTCACCACTATCCAGGTACAAGATATTAACGGGCATTGCAGGAATCTTGCAGATATAGAAAAACAGGTTATAGAAAACGCATTAAGAAGATATAACGGACATATGTCTGAAGTGGCAAGAAGGTTGGGTATAGGCCGTTCCACCCTTTACAGGAAATTAGAAAGTTATGGAGTTACATTTGAAAACTAGAAGCATTAATTCTAAGAAAGCATATTCGATGGTTGAGCTATCCATAGTGATAGTTGTAATAGGTTTGCTTGCGGCAGCAACTATGGTGGGCAGGGATTTACTTGTAAGTGCGCAGCTTAAAGCCCTTATATCGGAAATAGAATCACACAAAATAGCAGTTGATAATTTTCAAACCCAATATGAAAATCTCCCCGGCGATATGCCAAACGCCACAAGTTTCTGGACAACCGCACAAAATAGCGGTGTTGCAGTAAAAAATGGCAATGGGGATGGGAATATAGGCGCAAATAAATTAGATTATACAGAACCATATTATGCCTGGAATCATTTAACCCTTTCAAAATTCGTGCCCGGTACATTTTCCGGTGTTAGTGCTGTTCGTGCTACGGTGGGAGTTAATATTCCTACTTCAAAATATATGGATCGTATAGGATTTGGTTTAAATTATTACAATAGTCCATGGGGTTATGTTAATGCTCTTGGGCATTATTTTGTAGGTAATTTTATCTTTATAGGTGTAACTATTGTTGCCACTAGCGTTAATTTCCCAGGAGATTCAGCGTTTACACCTTCTGATGCTTATTATATAGATAGTAAAATAGATGATGGGTTTCCTGATTCTGGTGGGGTTATGGCTAGTGGTGTTGCAAACTGCGTAAGTGGTTCTGCACCAAATATAGTGTATTTGCGCACTAACGCATCAACTGCATGTTTTTTTGCCGTAACTCTTAAGTAGATTATCAAGATTATCAAAGATAATTATGTATTATTTCCCATTTCAACCGTTAAATGCATTGTAAAAATACAAACCAATTCTTGCATGATTTATCCTTATTAAAGCGTGCTTAATATCAAATCATATTAAAAATGTTATTGCATTATAATTCATAGCTATATGCGCTAGCATTATCAAAAAATGATAGTTATAATTGTAATGTAGTTTATTTTCGAGTGAGCCTATAAAGATATTACCGCTTCTAACTATTTGCAATAATGTTATTACTAAAAAATATTTATAGATATAATAATTTATGCTATAATAAATGAATTACATTTGAAATACTTACCACCAGCAGAATTTAATTATCCGTCATTCCCCTAGTTTTTTTATTCAAAAACTATATGGGAATACAGATAAATAGACTGGATAGCCATATAGTTTGCTAAGTGCGCAAACTCTGGCCATAACGAAAACAAAATCTGTCGGGTGGTAAGTTTCAAATATTACTTCATGGTAAACGGATTTTTTTATGCACTTCTATACAACAAGACAAATACCGAATTCAGGAAATAATCTCAAAGGCTTTACTCTTGTTGAACTTTCAATCGTGATTGTAATTGTTGCTTTGATAATTGCTGGAGTTTCTGCAGGAAGAGGTTTAATTGCAACCGCAAGAATCAACGGACAGATTTCTGATTTACAGATGTATTCCACCGCATTTAATGCATTTAGAGGGCAGTATAATGCAATGGCTGGTGATATGAAAAATGCATCTAGCTATTGGCCTGGAGTAACAAATGGTAATGGTAATGGCATGTATGAAACTTATGCTTTTGCTGCTTTACCCGATTTAACTAAAGAACATTTTACGTTATTTCAACATCTTGCTAAGGCAAAATTAATTCCTGGCTCCTATAATAACACTTATGTTCTGGATGTTGGCTATCCATCATTAAAAATAGACAAAACAAAAGGAATGATAGCTGGAAATCAGGTTTATTTTACATCAGCAATTGTTAACTTTCAATTAACAGCTAAAGAAATGACACAAATCTATAAAGCGATTTTATTTTTAACTGTTTCTGATCCTTCAAGAGGTAATGGCACTAATGACACTGGTGTAATGACACCAGAAATAGCTTATGCTATCGACACAAAAATTGATGATGGCAAACCAAGAGGAGGAAAATTCATGGCATTTACACCTTGGGGTGGATCGTCGGGGCTTTGCATTAGCGGTACGTCTTATAATATATCAGAGAAACGCAGATGCTGCTATGGCGAATACATACTTAAGCCATAAATTTAATTACCAACCCGCAGTAAAATAAAAGCTGAAGTTTAATAAACATAATATGACTTGAAAAACTCCTTACCCACTGCCCTGCTCATGCTCATAATAAATTTGTGATAATAATCAAAATTAGTGCAATATTTTATTGCATTATAATTCATACAATATATGGTGCCGCTAATAAAAAAATCCCAAAATACATGTTGCTGAATGCATACAAAACAGTTAAATTATTGTACAAATTCTAAAATATTTCCATGGCTTACTGCGAGCCCCCAAATATCCCCTTCCATAGAAGGGGAATCAAGTGATAGGGAATTCATATAAGCCCGTCACTATCGCCCTCTTTAGCAGTAAGAGGGGTTTTCCTAATTTTATCGTGGAGCCAAATTAATGACTATAAACATTCACTTACCGGAAAATACAGTTATAAAACCTAAAATTACCGTTTTCGGGGTTGGCGGTGCTGGCGGCAATGCCACCAATAATATGATAGCCGAAAATTTAGAAGGCGCTGATTTCGTGGTTGCCAATACAGATGCGCAAGCGCTGGCAAATTCACTTTCTGATAAACGTATCCAGCTTGGGCAGGCAACAACGCAAGGTCTTGGAGCTGGCGCTTCGCCTGAAGTTGGCAGAAAAGCTGCTGAAGAAGCTTATCCTGAAATAATAGAATATTTAAAAAACAGCAATATGGTATTCATTACCGCCGGAATGGGTGGTGGAACTGGAACCGGAGCCGCCCCTGTAATTGCTAAAGCTGCGCGTGAGCATGGCATTCTTACAGTTGGTGTTGTAACTAAGCCTTTCCATTTCGAAGGGCCTCGCCGTATGCGCCTTGCCGAGGAAGGCTTGAAGGAATTACAAAAATATGTTGATACATTAATTATAATCCCTAACCAGAATCTGTTCCGTATAGCTAATGAAAAAACTACATTTGCAGATGCCTTTAAACTGGCTGATGATGTCCTTTATTCAGGTGTTCGTGGAATAACCGATTTAATGATTATGCCCGGACTTATTAACCTGGACTTTGCCGACGTTAAGGCCGTAATGAGTGAAATGGGCAAGGCGATGATGGGAACTGGCGAAGCTTCTGGTGATAAAAGGGCGCTTGAGGCGGCTGAGGCTGCAATTTCTAACCCACTGCTTGATAATGTTTCAATGAAAGGTGCGCGCGGTGTACTTATAAATATTACCGGCGGCCCTGACATGACCCTGTTTGAAGTTGATGAAGCTGCAAACCGTGTGCGTGAGGAAGTTGACCCTGATGCAAATATTATTTTCGGTTCTACATTTAATCCTACGTTAGAAGGCAAAATAAGGGTTTCTGTGGTTGCAACAGGTATTGATGCGCCAGCTGTTACGCGTTCTTTTTACACATCTGCTATAGAAGAATCATCTCCTGCCGAGGCTGAAGAAAATGCAGCGCAAGAGCAGAATATCTATGAGAAAATCGAGGAAGAAATTGTTGAAGAGCTTGCAAGTGATGAGTATTTTGCTTCAGTAAGGAACATCAATGAAGAATATGAAGTAAAGAAAGACCTGGAAGGCGCTAATGATGAAATGGGCGGCAAAAGGGTATTTATGGCAGGTGCGCCATTGCAGCCGAGCAATTATATAGAAAGTGGTCGTGTTGCCGCTGCTGTGCATCAGCAGGAATGGGAAGAAAATGAAAAATACACTAAAAAACCAGCACCTAAAACAGGTATATTAAGTAAGGTTATGAAAGCGGCACGTTCGCTTCAAGGCAATAGCGATCATGAAGCTGAAGAAATGCAATACACCCAGCCGCAAGCTGAGCAAAGGCAGCAGGCGGCAAGAACAGTTGTGCAGCAGCCTGCAACCCATAAAGCAAGTGAAACACAGGAAGATTTACTTGATATTCCTGCGTTTTTAAGAAGGAAGAATTAGTTCAGTCGAATTCATCGGAACTGTCATCCCGGATACCAATAAAATCTGAAAATTTGATAAAGTAGCAAATTTAAGGTTTTTTAGGTTCCGGGATGATAATTGCTAGGTAACGTCTACTTTTGCAAGTGATTAACCAATACCCCTTAAGTCCCGCAAAAAGTCTCGCGCACTATTTCTTCTGGATTTGGATGGTTAGAATAATGCAGGAACTGGGGCTGGTCATTATATGGCTTGGCCAGCACAGTTAGCATCTCCTCCATAATAGAAAAATCATTATCCTCAACTGCCGATTTAATAGCTGCTTCAATGCGGTGATTGCGCGGTATAAATGCAGGATTAACGCTTCTCATTAATTTATAGTGATCTTCCGGCTTTCTATTTTCTTCAATAAGGCGTTTTTGCCATTTAACGTGCCATTCTTGCAGTTCAGGATTGCCAGGTATTCCAACTGCCACCTTTTTGTAGGAAAGCTGCCGGAAAGTATTTGTAAAATCAGAATGGTTTTTATGCATTATATTTAGTAATTCATTAATAAGGGCAATATCTTCTTCACCTTCAGTAAATAACCCAATTTTCTTACGCATACCATTTAGCCAATAGGATTCATATACTTTAGGAAAGCCTGCTATTATTTCCTCAGCCATTTCCGCAGATTCCTCAATATCTTTATCAAATAACGGAAGCAGAGCCTGCGCAAAACGTGCTAAATTCCACATGGCTATATATGGCTGGTTCATATATGCATAGCGCCCTTGGCGGTCAATTGAGCTAAAAACTTGAGCCGGGTTATATTCATCCATAAAAGCACATGGGCCATAGTCGATAGTTTCGCCAGAAATTGACGTATTATCCGTGTTCATAACACCATGTATAAACCCCACACTCATCCAACTGGCAATAAGTTTTGCCTGTGCGTCCATTACTTCTTTTAACAATGAAATATATGGATTATTTTCACCCGCGCAGCTTTGGTAGTGACGGGATATAACATAATCACTAAGGATTCCCAGCGCTTCTAAATCACCCCTTGCAGCAAAATATTCAAAGGTCCCTACCCTGATATGGCTTGAAGCAATTCTTGTGATGATGGCCCCTGGAAGTGCGGTATCGCGGAAAACCGGCTCACCTGTGGTCACAAAAGCCAAAGAACGTGTGGTGCGTATATCCAGCGCATTCATCGCCTCGCTTATTATATATTCCCTTATAACATGGCCAAGTGCAGCCCTGCCATCGCCCCTGCGGGAAAAAGGGGTTTGTCCCGAACCTTTAAGCTGAATATCAACACGCCTGCCTTTTTTATCGATTATCTCACCTAATAAAATTGCGCGACCATCTCCAAGCTGCGGTACAAAATTACCAAATTGATGGCCTGCATATGCAAGGGCAATCGGCTGGGAGCCGGCAGCTATAAAGTTTCCTGAAAACAATTCAGCTCCCTTATCGCTCTTTAGTGCTTTTACATTTAACCCAAGCTCTTTTGCTAAAGATTCATTTAATTTAATAAGTGATGGATTCTTTACAGGTGTGGGTAGTGTTTTAGCATAAAAATGATTGGGAAGTTTAGCGTAGCTGTTATCAAAATTGAGTCCGGCAAATATCTTATTTTTATTTAAATCCTGGTTTGGCATATGATTTTTACGGTCTGAATTAAACTATTTTTCTCGCTTTCAGCGCAGCACCAAGCGTACCATCATCTAAATAATCAAGCTCCCCGCCTATCGGGATGCCGTGGGCGATTTGTGATATTTGTGTGTTAAAATCCTTCAGGCGTTCGGTTATATAATGCGCGGTAGTCTGCCCTTCAACAGTTGCGCTGGTGGCGAGGATAACTTCAACAATATTGCCGCTTGCAACCTTAACTACTAATTTTTCGATGTTAAGGTCTTCCGGTCTGCGTCCATCAAGTGCGGAAAGTGTGCCGCCTAAAACATGGTATATACCATTGAAAATATTACTTCTTTCTATCGCCCATAAATCAGCAACATCCTCAATTACACAAATTTTATCGTTAGGGCGGCGCGTATCGGTGCAAATACGGCACGGCGAAATATCATCCACATTGCCGCATAATTCACAGATTTTAATATTATGGATAGTTTTATTTAAAGCATCAGAAAGCGGCAAAAGCAAGCTTTCCCGATTTTTTACAAGATGCAGCACCGCCCTTCTAGCAGAGCGCTTGCCAAGACCGGGTAGTTTACCAAGTAGGTTGATTAAGTTATCAAGATCGCTGTGCATAGGTGGGTGTTAGGTGATAGGTGTTGGGTGATGGGCGCCGGAGGCTGGATATACTAAGCTAATAAGGAAGCTAGCTTCCTCATCACCTAACACCCAGCACCCATTACCTTTACTAAAACGGCATCTTAAGCCCAGGAGGAAGGCCCATTCCACCCATTGCATCAGACATAGCACCACTTGCTGCTTCATCAGCATTCTTTTTGGCATTGTTGAAAGCCGCAACGATAAGGTCTTCAAGAACTTCCGGGTCTTGCGGATCAATAAGGGACGGATCAATTTTAAGGCTTTTAAGTTCACCTTTGCCGTTTACTGTAACTTTAATCAAACCGCCACCAGATGTGCCTTCATATTCAGCGGCAGCAAGTTTTTCCTGCGCCTCTGTCATTTTTTTCTGCACTTGCTGCGCCTGTTTCATTAATTGTTGGATATTCATTTTTAACTCCGTCCTTATTAAATTATTAGTTATTGATTTTAGTTATCCCACCTTATTAATAACCGCTCCCGGGAACATTTCCAGCACTTTGCTTATTTCCGGGTCGTGGCTTAAATCCTCTTTCAGCTTATTTTCACTGACCTGTTTTTCTTCCTGTATGGTCAATTTGCCTTGCTGTTTTGATATTATAACCAACCAGCGTGCTCCTGTCCATTTTTTCAATGAATCCGCAAGCCTGATTGCAAAATCAGCAGGTAACGATTCACAAATAGAGATTTCTACCCTGCCCTGTTCAAACTTTACTAGCCGCACATTACTTACTAACCAGTTATAAAGTAAAGCTTCTCCATTACTCTTGAATAAATCAACCATTTGTAGGAAGGATTCTGGATTAGTAGCTGTAGAAGACTCACTCACTTCCTGAGAGGCGTCTGGATTAAGGGTTTCCTTCGCGTTAAAACTTCTAGTCGCTTCCTCACTAATCACTAATGTAGCTCTAGAAGAACCTTCACTCTGCCCCATTTTCGATGGCTCTTCCGAATGTGTATTTGTATGAGAATTTTGAGCCATAGCAGCCTGCGCAGAATTACTTCCACGATTCACCACTTCATTATTACCATCTGCAATGTCTTTAATAACCTTGGCAGGCGAAGGCAAATCACTCATATAAGCGATTCTTACCATTATCATTTCTGCCGCAGCAAAGCTATCTGGCGCAATTTTAATTTCTTCTAAGCCTTTAAGCAGCAACTGCCACAAGCGTGTTAGATATGATATATCAAGTTTTGCGCCCAGTTCCCGCGCTGATAACAACTCAGTCTCAGGAATTGAAGCCCCCGGATCAAGATTCGGGGCAGCTTTCATGCGGGTTACAAGATATGTAAATTCCAGCAGGTCATTAAATATTAATACTGGGTCGCCGCCGCTATTATATAAATTATTAAATACTCCAAATGCAGAAGCAACATCGCCTTTAGCTAGCATTGTAAATAATTCAATTACTTTACTTTTATCGGAAAGCCCAAGAACATCACGCACCATTTGCGCAGTTATTTCGCTGCTTGCATGGGCAATAACCTGGTCAAGCAGTGATAGCGCATCACGCACCGAACCTTCCGCGCTGGAGGCTATCACATTTAATGCTTCCATCTGCACAAGCACATCTTCTTTGGCGGCAATATTACCAATATGGTTTGCAAGCTGGGATACTTCAATCCGTTTCAAATCGAAACGCTGGCAGCGTGAAAGTATTGTGACCGGAATTTTGCGGATTTCCGTTGTTGCAAATATAAATTTAACATGTGAAGGTGGCTCTTCAAGAGTTTTAAGTAACGCATTGAAAGCGTTCTTAGAAAGCATGTGCACTTCGTCGATAATATACACTTTATAACGCGCAGAAAGCGGCATGTAATGGGTGTTATCTATTACTTCCCTTATGTCATCAACCCCGGTGCGGCTGGCGGCGTCCATTTCGATTACATCCGGGTGGCGGTCTTCCATTATAGATGTGCAATTGCTGCAAACACCGCATGGTTTTATCGTTGCACTGCCTTTTCCATCAGCCCCCACACAATTAAGGGCGCGGGCAATAATACGCGCCGTTGTAGTTTTACCCACCCCACGTATTCCAGTTAGCAAGAATGCATTAGCTATACGATTATTATTTATGGAGTTAGTCAGCGTGCGCACCAATACATCCTGCCCCACCAGTGAATCGAAATTCACCGGACGGTATTTTGTAGCGAGGACTTTGTATGGTTTATTAGGCATTATGTCTCCAAAAAACGTCATTGCGAGCCAAAGCGTGGCAATGACGTTATAATTAAGCCGCTTTAACCTTCGCTACTGGCAATCCTAAAATCGCCCTTGCTTCTGCAACGCTTGCTGGATGGCGGTTAAATTCAGGCATGAAGCTGATAGTTTTTGTTACAAGTTCAGCGTTATTTTTTGCTAAAACTCCCTTATCAATCATCACGTTATCTTCCAGGCCAGTGCGAACATGGCCGCCCCTTGCGAGTGACCATTTATTGCATGTAAAGCTATAGCGGCCTGTGCCTGCAGCTGTCCATGTTGCGGTTGGCAATAATTCTTTTAATTCAGATAAAAGGAAGTTCAAAACCGATTCCTTTGCAGGCATAGCGCCTGGGATACCCATAACAAATTGCACATGCGCCGGGTCTTTAACCAGTCCACGTTTTATTAAATCCACGGCATTATATAAATGAGCTAAATCAAACACTTCTATTTCAGGCTTAATGTTATACTTTAATATTTCCGAAGCGATAATATCAACTAAAGCCGGCTCGTTATCATATATAACTTTCACCAGATTTACGGAACCTGTAGAAAGTGATGCCATTTCCGGCCTATGCACCAAACTTGCAGAGCGCTCATTCCCCTTACCACCACGCGCACCAGTAGAAAACTGCACTATCATTCCTGGGCAATGTTTATTTAAACCTTCTTGTAATTTTGCGAACCTGTCAGCATCTGAACAAGGCCTGCCCTCATCATTCCTAACATGCACATGTGCAACAGTAGCGCCAGCTTCAAAGGCAGCCTGGGTGCTTTCAACCTGCTCGCTGATTGTAATAGGTACAGCAGGGTTTTCATTCTTGGTTGTAACATTACCCGTGATAGCAACGGTAACAATTGCGGGTGTAGTGCTCATATAATACTCCTATTAATTCATGCCGGGATTTTACGGAAAGTAGTGGGATAGTCAAGAAAAGAGTTCTAATACCAATCCATTATCTTCACAGGCACTTTGTCGTGCTGCGGCGCATCGGTGCGCATGTAGATTTAACTACACTTACGCCCTCTTTGCCTTGCACTCCTAGTGTTGTTTTGATAATGAATT
>DITJ01000109.1 GCA_002422795.1 Alphaproteobacteria bacterium UBA6187
AAACCCAGGAGGCCGAAGACAAACGGCTCGATCAGCTAACCCTGTTTAACAGGCAATAGGTAACACTAACCGCTTCGAGCGGTTCTATATCAAACTCCCACTTTTAGTGGGAGTAATTGACTTAACTTAAAAATGTCTTGCTCCGCCACGACCCTAGGCTTTGTTAACAGAGCCTAGTTTGTATTTGCAAACTATAACGGCTATCCAGACCTTACACATCACTATAATCATAACATTGCGCCGCTTACTCCATCTTGATTTTTTATCATGCTTTATTGTTTCTTAGCATGTTTAATGATGGAAAAAGACAATGGAAGCTTTACCCGGCAACAGCAATTCCTGGAAATTATATTACACTACAGATACCGCATGGGAAGCAATGTATGAGGCCTGCAAGAATGCCAAATATTCAATAAAAATGGAACAGTACATATTTGAAAATGACGAATGCGGAAATTTATTCCTTGAACTTTTTATAAAGAAAGCCGCAGGTGGTGTGAAAATATTCCTGATATGCGATATGTTTGGAAGCATGTCTATCTATAATTCCCCACTTATTAAGAAACTAAAAGAAAATGGTGCAGAGGTATATTTTTATAATAAAATTATCTGGAAGAAATTAATAATGCCGTGGCGCTGCTTCCCGCGCACGCATGTTAAAACTCTTTTAATAGATTCAGAAATAGTATTCACAGGGGGCGTGTGCCTTGCGTGGAGAATGCACAAATGGCGCGATACGCATATCCGCATTACCGGCCCGGTTGCAAGCCTTGTAGAGCAATCATTTGCAGATATTACAAAGCTTATAAAGAAAAAACACTTCCATTTAAGAAAAAGAATCACCCATGAAAAAGATGGTTTTATACCGAGTTGCATTCAAAGAACGAGTAGGAGGGCGAGGCGAGGAGGGCGCAAGCGTAGGCTTACTACGTGCGCACCGACGAGACCGATGCACGACAACCTCGTTCAAAGAGTGCAATTCGGTATTACATATCTTATCAGCCAGCCTTCCATATTCAAAAATACAATTTACAAGACATTTAAAAATGCAATAATCCATGCAAAGCAGGAAATTTATATCAGTACATCTTTCTTTGTCCCTAATAAACATTTTATGCGTTTATTAATGCGGGCATCAAGGCGCGGTGTTAAGATATATCTTTTAGTGCCTGAATATTCAGATGTAAAACTTGCTGATTTGATATTCTTATCCTATGCAAAACCATTGCTAAAATCAGGTATAAAAATATACTGCTATAATAAAAGCGTATTGCATTGCAAAACTATGGTGGTTGACGGTAACTGGTCAACAATTGGCAGTGTTAATATGGATATACTCAGCTTCTTTTATAACCGGGAAGCAAATATTATATGCACCAATCCCCAAATGGCTGCTGAGTTAAAGCGTCAGTTTAAAATGGATTTAAAATTTAGTAAAAAATTAACACTAAAGAATTTGCAAGACCGCCCTTTGTTAAAGAAAATACTCGGATATTGTGGACGTGGGCTAAAACTTTTCTTTCAAGCAAGAATGCCAGATAAAGAGGCTAAATAATGGAATATAAAATTTTATTCAGCAATATAGGTTATGCTCGCGGCATTAACGGGTTTCTAAGGCATCACCTGCTATATAGTTACCGCTATCTTTATTGTAGCCAGATTGTGCAGGAACAAAGCTTAAAACAGCTTAAAGAGATTATTTCCTTTGAGAACCCGGATATATGTTGTTTGATAGAAATAGATACAGGTTCCGCAAGTTCAGCTAATTTTAACCAGTTAGGGCATTTAATTAATGCAAATTACAACTTCTTCGATATCGAAAATAAATACCGCTTAAACAGCTGGCTGCGCACATTCCATCATACGCGGGGAAAAAGCAGCGCCGTTATTGCAAAGCGCCCTTTAATTTGTGAATACCTGCATTTCGTACATGGTATTAAGACCTTAATTTACAAGATATCCTTAGAGGAAGGCCTGACCCTGTTTTTTGCGCATTTTTCACTTAAAAGGCGCATTCGCAATAAACAATTACAAGAAATCCGTCACATGATAGATAACACCCAAGGAGAAATTATTCTGATGGGTGATTTTAATATATTAGTGGGATTAGAAGAACTGAAACCATTATTGGAAAAAGGTGACCTGGTATTGCTTAACCGCGAGGAAGAGCCAACTTTTACCTTTCATAAGCACAGGCTGCTGCTGGATTTATGTATCTGCTCAAGGAATATCGCCAAAAATACAGAACTTAAAATCATTCCGCAGCCATTTTCCGACCACTCGGCATTATTGCTGAAAATATCATGATGCAAATTTATGCAATAGTGCCTTTCTGATATAATAAATTTAAACCCCAATGCAATAAATGCATCATTCACAGTATCTTAATAAGGAATTGCTCTGAAAGTAAAATAAATATTTAATCTATTCCTAATCTTTATAAAATAGTTACTAGACAGTAAGGTCATTTTCTTTTATAAGCAGGTTCTCTTAATTATAAGAATTTTATTTTTTTATAATTGGCCAGTTTGCTTGCTAAGTAGAGCAAAGGATTGAAAATCCTTCTCCCTAAAAAGAGAGAACGCTAAAAAAGATAGATATAATAGGATATTAGAAGGCTTGAATTTTTTTGTTATTTGTCTGGGACGGCACCAGGACGGCAATTGAAAAAATTCAAATTCTCTTAATGCCCGGATAGCTCAGTTGGTAGAGCAAGGGATTGAAAATCCCTGTGTCGCTGGTTCGATTCCGGCTCCGGGCACCACTTTTATTCAGCAAAATCAACATCTTATCCAAAGAAAACATTCCCGACTATAAATTGCCCCGGACGGCAAAAAGCCCCTCGCACAATTAAAAATCCTTAGATATCAATAATCTCAATGATACCTCAGGACGGCATTATATTTTCTGGACGCATAAAATAAGGTTGTATAAGATGAATTGAAAACAATTTATCAGAGGTGCTTATGAAACCTGGTTTTAAAATAATAACTATACATGCCTTCATTGCAGAAGATAAAGACGGTACCGAAGGTATTATTGGCGAAGTTATGCCCAGCGGCCAGTGGATGCCTTTTATATGTGCAGATGAAGAGCGATTGAATCATTACGCCCTATAGCCAGGGAAGTTGCTAAACAGCTTGATAAGAAGGTAACACTTATCAAATTCAGTGTGCGTGAGGATATCGAAGAAATAACAGGTCACTGGTTACAATAATGAACACAAATAACCCTCCACTAATACCTATAGAAGAAACTGAACAATATACATTGTTCGATGTGTAGCATTCTAATGGCAATACCAGCCAGGCTATCCTTTGCAAAAGCTGCAAACGGACCAGCTGGAACCCTAATGATGCAAAAGATAAATTTTGCCCTTGTAAGGGCTACAATATAATATCGCCACTTTGTTAACTGCTACAGTGGAAAATCTTAGTAGTTATGGATCAGAGGATAATTAGAATTACCCATATAAAATGTTATCTTTTTACAACTGCATCTTTTAAAGCCTGTGCTTGCTTGTAGGTTATTGATTCCATTAGATGAATCCTGGATTGATCTGGAACTTTTGTTAAGTTCTCCATAACATCTTTGTCAGTTAATTTTGAAACAGGTACTCCATACTCCAGGGCTTCCTGTTTATCAGTCCAATGAAAAGAAATTGCCCCCAAATCACTACCTTGGAAACCATGTAAAGTTTTAGGCCGAAATTCAAGGGTTGTTAGGCTATCACCTGGAAAATCAATTTTTACCATGTTCAATCTTCCTTGTTCAGGAAGTTCTTTCATTTGTTCGCCTATATAAAGTGACCATGGCTTTCCAGCAAGTATACTAAGGAACCTTGGACCTGGATGTTGATGCTTATCTTGTGTTGATTCTGCTGCTCCATCACTACCAAAGTGCATTAAATGAACACTGGTGTCATGCTCTGTATCTGCGTATTGTACTGTTAAAACTTTTTCTCCACCTAATTCAGATTTATTAGGACTTGCAACAATTGGTTTTTTAAATAAAGATTTAACAACTTTTTCTACCAATCCAACTTCGCTGCTCTCTTCGCTTTCAAAAACATTAAAGCGGGCATTTTTAAGGATTTTCATTTTTAATGAATGATCTACAATATCTTTAATGGCAGCATCGGTTGAAATGATTCTTATGTTCGATGCCCAGCCTGAACGAGGCATATGGCTTATTGCTCTTTTAGCAAGAATAGCTGCCCTCTGAAACCCTCTTCATATTTTTTTGTTAAGCATAATAGCTGTATATGCAATAAATGTTAAGGTGTTTTTTATAAAATTATCATTTTTGTTACTTTGCAGTGGATTCACCTTTATAGCAACAGAGTGCAATAAGTGAAACTATTGCATAAAGTATAATATATAATGCAACTATTGAATTAAGTTCGGTGCTTTTTATTAACCAGGTGGAGATTGCTGGTGCTGTACCTCCAAATATGGCAATAGAAAAATTATAGGATAATGCCGTACCAGTGTAACAAACTTTTGTAGGGAACGTCTCCACCATCATTGCAGGCAACGGCCCTATAAAACAACCTACTAAGATTGAAAATGCAATTTGTGCTAATAGAGGCTTAATAAATCCATCTTGTACTAACAGTAAAAATATAGGATATGTAAACAATATATATCCTATTGTAACTGCTATAAGAACATTCTTTCTGCCAATTTTATCTGAAACTATTGCTGATATTGGAATGAAAATCATTAATACTAACATATTAATGGTATTCATAATTGTGGCATTATGTATTGAATGATTCAATATTTTTACTAAAAAACTATTCATAAAAACAGTTAAAGTATAAAATGGAACTGTTAAAGAAAGCACAATCCCAATAACTATAATAACTTCTTTCCAGTGATGCATTATCACTTCGCGCAATGGCTTTACAGATAAGCCATTTTCCAGTTTTAGTTTTTCATATTTAGGGCTTTCTTGTAATTGTGTGCGAATATAAAGACCTATAATACCGGCTGGAAGGCTAATTAAAAACGGTATGCGCCATCCCCATGTTTTGAAATCTTCCGGTGTAAGAACTCCAGCAGTAAATGCGGCCACGAAAGATCCAAGCAGCATACCAAGTACCATGCTGAACATTGAGGAACTACCAACAATACCATGCTTATTATCTGGAGAGTGCTCTATAATAAAAGTCATAGAGCCACTAAATTCTCCACCTAAAGCAAGACCTTGAATAAGCCTTATTACTATAAGAAGAAGCGGTGCGATAATTCCTATATCTTCATAGGTGGGTAATAAACCAATACATGATGTCGGCACTGCCATTAATAAAACTGCACTGGAAAGCGCCAGTCTTCGCCCGTATTTATCCCCTATATAACCAAATAAAATAGCACCTACAGGTCGCATTATAAAGCCAGCGGCAAATACCCCAAACGCAGCAATTAGGGATAGGTACTCGTTCTTTAGTGGAAAAAATAAATCACTTATGACACTTGCAAAATATCCATATAACGCATAATCATACCATTGCAGGGTGTTTCCGACCATAGAAGAAGGGCAATACGCATATATTCCAGAATATAATTTTTCTTCTTATCAAGATGGAGAAGAAATAAATATAAGTAGTTCTGCAAAACTACTCCGTATGGTTAAGGATTCTCAGACAGGCCAACTAACACTCCAAGAGGAGAAATATCCCACACCAAACCCTGATGCTGATAATCCTCCTTTAGAAGGCGATGTAGTTATTTATAAAATAAGTGAAGATTATACAGCGGAAGATGCCCTTGAAGAATTGCCATATACAGCATCAAAAGTTAAGTTTGATGATTCGAATGGTAATGTTACTGAATATGTTGGAATAGAAAGCCCTTCAATTACAGAATATCTAGCCAAGCATTTCTCTGATGCAGGTAAATTTGTAGTATCTGGAATTCAGGAATTTGCAAGCAGCGTACAAGGGTTTTTGTATATACCAAGTGATGGTCAGATTGGGATTGCAACAGGCGGTTCATACCAGGTTAATATTGGCAGCCTTGTGAATATGGTAAATAAAGGCGCAACTGCCCTTGCGGATTTCACCTATAATGTAATTGAAAATACAGTAAAAGAGGCATTTGGTAATGTTGAACAGCAATCTCCTGTAATAATCGGGCAGATAGTAGCAGGTATTTTAGAAGGTAAAGATATTGATGATGTGATAGCACCAATTGCTGCGAATATGGTTGCTACTGGCGCGATAGATGCGCTTGTTATTGAACTTACTAAGGAAAATAATTTTGCCGACCTTGCAGCATTTAAAAACAACAGTGCTATGGCTTATGATGCTGTAAAAGGCGCACTTGCTGCGGTTGCTGTTACGGCCATATTGAACGGCAGGGATGCTGGCATTGAAGATTATACACGTGCTGCAGCAACTGCTGGTGTGCAGAGGATTATCAGCAATGGTATTACTAATAGTGGTTATTCTGCACTTACCCGTGAAGTAACTTCTACATCTACAGCAAGTGGTGTTACTACTGTACCTACTGCTGCCGGGGCTGGCGCAATAGCTGCCATAACAGTTCTTGCTTCATCATTATTATCTGGTGATGGCCTTACCACTGATACAGTACGCAGTGCTGCCGTTGCAGGGGCAACTGCGGCGGCTGCAACAGTTCTTGCCGATGCAATAGTAGTAGGTGCAAAACTTGGTACTGCAGGAGGACCACTTGGTGTTGCTGTCGGAATTGTAATCGGCGCAGTACTTGGCCTTGTTGTAGGTAAGCTCTTCGGCGGCGGTCAAGACCGTGTTTACCACAATGAAACAATCGGTTCGTATAAAAGCGGTGATACAATAATCGGCTTGCGAGAAAAAGGCGCGCTACTGCGTGCGGACGCGACCACTCCGAACGTCCTTGGCACAGATACCGGCATGGATGTATTAGTTGGAACTGATGTAAAAAACATCATGCTTGGCATGGCAAATGACGACTTCCTAGAAGGTCGCGCTGGTGATGATTATCTTGCTGGCGGTGACGGTAACGACCATATCGAAGCAGGTGATGGAAATGACTATGCTGAAGGTGGCTCCGGCAATGATATAATTTTTGGTGGCTTGGGCGAAGATGCAATCCTAGGTGGTGAGGGTCATGATTTAATATCAGGAGGCGCTGATAATGACTATATTGAAGGCGGCGCAGGTGATGATATTATTTATGGTGATTCCGGCAATGATGTTATCCTTGGCGGTGATGGCGCAGATACAATCAGCGCAGGCGCAGGCGATGATGTTATCGACGGCGGCATTGGTGACGATGTGATTGATGGCAGTATCGGGAATGATGAACTGCATGGTGGTGATGGAAATGACGTTCTATTTGGTGGTGATGGCAATGATACCATCCATGGGGATAGCGGCAATGACCTTATCTTGGGGGACGCAGGCATAGATATTTTATATGGCGATTCCGGCAATGATATAATCGATGGCGGTGCTAATGATGACTTAATTTTTGGCGGTCTTGATAATGATCTGTTATTTGGCGGTGATGGCGAAGATTATGTTTATGGCGAACTTGGTAATGATATTATAGTTGGCGGCAAAGGCGATGATCTGCTTGATGGCGGCGAAGGCAATGATGTTTATATTTTCAGCCGTGGCGATGGCAAGGATACTATAACCGATGAAGCCGGAACCAGTGATATTATCCGCTTTACTGATTACGCAATTTCTGAACTCACACTTACAAAATCCGGCAATGATTTAGTAATAAGCTCCCTGGACGCTTCTGACCGGATAACCATTACAAACCAGATTACTGCAAAATCTGTTGAATATTTAATCCTCTCTGATGGCAAAACCATTAACCTTAACACTTTAGCGTTCGATGGCAGCGGCAATGCAACATATAGTTATGTATCTGATGCATCAAGCCAGATAGCACAAAGCACTTTTGCGGGTATTTCAGGGGCTAGTACAGGCAGCCAAAGTTATAATGCTGATTCTGCCTGGTATACAGATAATTATGATACATCGGTAATGACATCAGATTATGATAGGGAACTTTATAATGATGTAAGTGTAAGAAAAACTGTTATCAAACATAGGACCTGATATGGCAACAGTAGCGTTGTAATTCACTATAATGATTATTTTGAAAAGAATCTTAAAGGCACAGCCGGAAGTGATAGGATAGTATGCGCATATTGGGCGGAAACCATCAGCGGTAATGGCGGTAACGACCAGCTTTATGGAAATGGCGGCAATGATATTGTAAACGGCAATACCGAACATGATATTGTTTATGGCGGCTCAAATGACGATACTCTGCGTGGCAATGAAGGTAATGACAAAATCTATGGCGGCATGGGAAATGACACCGCCTATGGCGATACCGGCAATGATACCATCTTCGGCCAGTGGGGTGCGGATAATTTAAACGGCGGCGCTGGCGATGATTATATCGAGGGCGGTGATGGTAATGATATAATCGCAGGCGATGCCGGGAACGATATTTTATATGGCGACCAGGGTAATGATATAATTACCGGAGGTGATGGCAATGATTATGCGGTTGGCGGTGATGGGAATGATATTATAAATGGTGGAAATGGCAGCGACTATATTGAAGGTGGTGCTGGCGATGATATTTTATATGGAGGAATAACACTTGTTGCTGGTGTTGAACAGAGGGTTAACACCACCACAGCATCTTCACAACAGGATTCTACCATTACATCCCTGGAAAATGGCGGTTATGTAATAAGCTGGACTTCAGATGGTCAAGATGGTTCTGGGCTTGGCATTTACGCACAAGTATATGATAAAAATGGTAATAAAATCGGCAGCGAACAAAGAATTAACACCACTACAGCAGGCGATCAATATACGCCATCCATCGCATCTTTAAAAAGTGGTGGGTTTATAGTTACGTGGCAAACTCCTGATGCCAACGACTGGGGAATTTTTGGCCAGCGTTATGATGCAAATGGAGCAAAAACAGGCGGAGAATTCCTGGTTAATACATCTACTAACTCTGCACAACGCTATCCATCTGTAACTGGGATGGAAAATGGTGGATTTGCTGTTAGCTGGATGTCTGCTCATAGTGGTTCATCTGCTATTTATAGCCAGGTTTTTGATAGTAATGGCAATAAATCAGGCAGTGAATTAAAGGTAAATACGAGTTCCTCACTTCTACTGCATCTACCTTCTATTACTTCTCTGGCCAATGGTAATTATGTAGTTAGTTGGCACAAGTCACAACTGGCGAGTGGATACAAGCTAATTTCACAGGTACATGCACAGGTTTTTAGCCAGGATGGAACTAAAATCGGCAGCGAATTAATGATTAGTAACGATGGATCTGCCAGTTCAACCACAAGTCTTGAAAATGGTGGTTTCGTTGTAACATGGAATTCAGGTGGTCAGGATATTTATGGACAAATATATGATGATAATGGGAATAAATCTGGTAACACATTCTTAATAAACACAACTACCAGCAATACCCAATCTAACCCTTCCGTTACATCACTTACCGATGGCACTTTTGTTGTCTGCTGGCAATCTTACGGACAAGATGGATCTGGTAATGGAATTTATGCGCAAATCTTTAATGCCGATGGTTCAAAAAACGGCAATGAATTCCTGATTAATACATATACCTCCGGTGCTCAGGAATTGCCTGTAATTACGGGGTTAAAAGAAGGCGGGTTTGTTGTTAGCTGGCAATCTTCAGCCCAGGATGGTTCTGGTTATGGAATATACCAGAAAATTTACGCACCAACCGACGCTATTTCAGATGGTAACGACATTATCCGCGGTGGTGATGGCAATGATAAATTATACGGTAATTTGGGTGATGATTTACTAATTGGTGGCAAAGGTGCTGATATTATAGATGGTGGCTCAGGAAATGATACCATATCTTATGTTGAGTCCGATGCCGCAGTAACTATAAACTTATCTACAGGTGCAGCTTCCGGTGGTGATGCAACTGGCGACACTTTCACGAATATTGAAAATGTAACCGGATCTGATTTTAACGATACCATCACAGGAGATAATAACAATAATATCCTTATCGGTGGTTTTGGTAATGATGTATTATCCGGCGGCGCTGGTGATGATACACTGCAAGGTGGATTGGGTGCTGACACAATCGATGGTGGCCTTGGCAATGATGCTATATCTTTTGCCGATTATACTTTTGCCGTAACAGTTGCCCTTGCATCCGGCACCGCTTATGGTGATGTATTTACCAATATTGAAAATATCATTGGCTCTGATTTTAATGACACATTAACAGGAAATTCCAACAGCAATACTATAATTGGCGGCCTTGGCGCTGATATAATTGATGGTGGTGCTAGTACTGATACAGCATCTTATATAGATTCTGCTTCCGGGGTTACGGTGAGTTTAGTATCAGGCGCAACCAATACTGGAGGCACGGCTGCAGGTGATGTGCTTACCAATTTTGAGAACCTTATAGGTTCAGATTATAATGATATACTAACAGGTAATTCCAGTGCCAATTCTATAGTTGGAGGACTGGGCGATGATACAATAATTGGTGGCCTTGGTTCTGATACTTTAGATGGTGGCCTTGGCATAGATAGCATATCTTATAGTGATTCAACGTCAGCCGTAACAGTAAGCTTGGTATCAGGCGCAAGCAATAGTGGCGGCACTGCTTCTGGTGACAAACTAAGTAATTTTGAAAATATCATTGGTTCAAATTTTAACGATAAACTAACTGGTGATTCCAATAACAATACCATTATCGGTGGATTGGGGGCGGATACAATTAATGGGGGATTAGGCATTGACGCTGTATCTTATGCCGATTCGCTATCCGCCGTTACAGTAAGCTTAGTATCAGGTGCAACAAATACTGGCGGTACTGCTGCAGGTGATAGGCTTTCTGCCATAGAAAATATTATTGGCTCTAATTATGCTGATACGCTTACAGGCGATTCCAATAACAACACTATAATCGGTGGCCTGGGTTCTGACATGATTGATGGCGGCGCTGGTGCTGATACTGCATCTTATATTGATTCAGCTTCCGGCGTAACTGTAAGCCTGGTATCAGGCGCTACAAATACTGGTGGCTCTGCCGCTGGTGATGTGCTTACCAATATGGAAAATTTATGGGGTTCAGCCTATAATGACACATTAATCGGAAACGCAAGTAATAACGCACTTAGTGGTGATGCTGGTGATGATACTATCATTGGCGGACTTGGCGCAGATACAATAGATGGTGGTCTTGGCACTGATACTGTATCTTATGCCGATTCAACAGTTGCGGTAACGGTAAGCCTCGCTCTAGGCGCTATAAACACAGGCGGTTCTGCCGCTGGCGACATCCTTACTAATATTGAAAATATCACAGGCTCAAATTATAATGATATACTAACTGGTGATGCTAATAATAACACCATTCTCGGTGGCCTTGGTTCTGATACAATTAACGGTGGCGATGGTGTTGATACAGTATCATACATTGATTCTTTATCTGCTGTAACTGTTAGCCTAGTCTCAGGCGCAGCTAATTCTGGCGGCACTGCCGCTGGGGATAAACTAAGCAATATAGAAAACCTGATTGGCTCTGCCTATAACGATATATTAACTGGAAATTCCAGCAATAATGCAATAAGCGGCGATGTGGGTAACGACACAATCATGGGTGGCCTTGGAATTGATACGTTAGATGGCGGCCTTGGAACTGATACAATATTATATACAGATTCAACAGCAGCCGTAATTGTAAGCTTAGTATCTGGCGCAACCAATAGTGGAGGTGCTGCGGAAGGCGACATAATCAGTAATTTTGAAAACCTTACTGGTTCTAATTATAACGATACATTAACAGGTGATGATAGTAACAATATTATTATTGGTGGCTCTGGGAATGACACTATCCTGGGTGGTTTAGGGGCTGATACTTTAGATGGCGGCGTAGGTATTGATACGGTATCTTATGCTGGCTCAACTTCCGCTGTAACAGTTAGCTTAGTTGCAGGCGCAAGTAATAGCGGCGGCGCTGCTACCGGGGATGTACTTACTAATTTTGAAAGCCTGATTGGTTCTGATTATAATGATATATTAATCGGCAATAGCAGTAACAACACTATCATGGGCGGCCTTGGTGCAGATAACATCGATGGTGGTTCCGGCACTGATACCGCATCTTATATTGATTCAGCATCCGCAGTGACCGTTAGCCTGGTAACTGGGGTAACCCTCACAGGCGGTTCTGCCGCAGGTGACGTTCTTACCAATATTGAGAGCCTATGGGGTTCAGCCTATAATGATATATTAACAGGTAACACAAGCGCAAATACTATTGGCGGTGACGCTGGCGATGATACAGTCATGGGTGGTCTTGGCGCTGATACATTAGATGGCGGCCTTGGTACTGATACTGTATCATATGCGGATTCAACAGTTGCAGTAACCGCTAGCCTGGTTGCTGGTGCTACAAATAGTGGCGGTACTGCCGCTGGTGATAAACTTAGCAATTTTGAAGTGTTGATTGGCTCCGCTTTCGCTGACACTCTAACTGGCGATGCCAATAACAACACCATAATTGGTGGCCTTGGCGCAGATAAAATTAACGGTGGTGCTGGTATTGATACCATGTCTTATATAGATTCAACATCCGGTGTATCAGTCAGCCTTGTATATGGGGTGAAAAGCACAGGTGGCTCTGCTGAAGGTGATGTTCTAAACTATTTTGAAAATCTTTGGGGCTCGGCATATAATGATATACTGAATGGGGATAAAAATAATAATGTGATAAGTGGCGATAGCGGTAATGATACTATCATTGGCGGTTTAGGAGCGGATACTTTGGATGGTGGCTTGGGAACTGATACAGTATCCTATACAGATTCAACAGTTGCAGTGACGGTAAGCCTAGTTGCTGCTGCTACAAATACCGGAGGCATTGCCGCTGGCGATATTCTTACCAATTTTGAAATACTGGTTGGCTCAAATTATAACGACATACTAACAGGTGATGCAAATAGTAATACCATTATGGGCGGACTTGGGTCTGATGCCATCAATGGTGGTGATGGTGTTGATACTGCATCATATAGCGCATCAACTGCTGCGGTAACAGTAAGTCTTGTATCAGGCGCAACTAATAGCGGCAGCCATGCAGCAGGGGATATGCTTTCTAATATAGAAAACCTGATTGGTTCCGGCTATAATGACAGACTAACCGGGAATAGCAGCGATAACATCTTTACCGGTGGCCTCGGCACTGACACTATAGATGGCGGCTTGGGAACGGATACCGCATCTTATACTGATTCCGCTTCTGCCGTTACAGTTAGTTTAGTATCTGGCGCAACCAACATAGGCGGCACTGCTGCTGGTGATGTTCTAACAAATATAGAAAACCTTACTGGTTCTAACTATAATGATAGATTAACGGGAAATAGCAGCAATAACATCCTTACTGGTGGCCTAGGTGCGGATACCATAGATGGTGGTTTAGGAGGTGATACAGCCTCTTACAGTGATTCTGCTTCCGCAGTAACGGTAAGCTTAGTATCTGGCGCAACCAATACTGGCGGCTCTGCCGCAGGTGATGTGCTTTCCAATATTGAAAACCTTACAGGTTCTAACTTTAACGACACTTTAACAGGCAATAGCGGTAATAATATTCTGCATGGCGGCTGGGGTACTGATTTCTTAACTGGTGGCCTGGGTAACGATGTATTCCATTATGATAACCTGATTGATTCCAAACAGGGTGCGTATGATACAATCGGGGATTTCACCAAAGGCCAGGATAAAATCGACCTTGCAGGACTCTTCACCTTCGGTATTGATAGCTTCACTGATTTAAGCATAACGCAAAATTCAGTTACTAACGAAACCATTATAACCGCTAATGATACCGCCACCCAAGTAATACTGATTATTTTGAATTGCACCTGAAAGGGCTACTATCACTGGACGATACTGATTTTAATTTTGGATAAGTGATTAAAATATCAACCACATAATTTCATCTTCAATTTTTTTAGATGAAATTATGTGAAATCATAATTACACTTATTAACTTTAAGGTTGCATTGTAATAATAATGCAATACAAATGCAGTTTCGATTATCAACAGCCCATCATGTAGTAATGGCGAATAAAATTATATTGAAATGACCCAAAACAAAAAACAAAGCTTCCTTGATGAAAGCCTGCAAGCTTGCAAAATTGCACTCCGCTATTCATTCATTTTCAGTTTCTTCAGTAACTTACTGATGCTGCTGGTTCCTGTATATTCCATGCAGGTGCTTGATAGAGTGATTTCCAGCGGCAGTATTGAAACACTGGTGATGCTTACGGTTATTACATTTATTGCCATACTTGGTTATATTTTCCTTTCCGGGGTGCGCTCCACCATGATGATGAAAATTGGTAACTGGATGGATAAAACCATTGCCCCCCAGATTTTTGCACGGCTTATTGAGAGTACCGCGCAAGGCCGCAAAAATGAAGGCACTCAGGCGATGGGCGATTTCCAGGTGATTAAAGGATTTATCAGCGGTCCTACAATTTCCACGCTGATTGATACGCCATGGGCTATAATTTTTATGGCGGTTTTATTTATAATCCATCCGGTTATAGGCTACACCACTTTAATCTGGGGAGCGATATTATTTGCACTTGCCGTTGTGAATGAAATAGTCACAAAGCCGGTTATGGATGTGGCAAGTGGCCATGCAATCCGCGCCTCGCGCCATGTTGAAGCTTCCACCCGCAATGCCGAGGCGGTGGAGGCAATGGGCATGGTTGGCAATGTGCAAAAAACCTGGAGTGAACAAAACCAGAAAAGCAGTATGCTGCAACTGGCGGCTGGCGGCAAGGCCGGGATGATTGGTTCAATTTCAAAATTTATAAGGATGCTGGCGCAAATATCAATCACAGGGTTTGGTGCATATTTTGTGCTTGCCAATGAAATGACCGTAGGCGGCATGATTGGAGCGGGCATTATTGCAGGCAAAGCGCTTGCCCCTTTTGAGATGGCAATCACTTCATGGAAAGGCGTGATTTCTGCGCGTAAATCACTGGAACGCCTCCGTAAAATACTAGGCGAAGCACCGGAGCGTATAGAAAATATTGATTTGCCCGAGCCACTCGGTAAAGTCAGTTTTGATAAGGTATATTTTGCGCCTTATGGCAACAGTAAACCCATTATCACCGGCATTTCTTTTGATGTGGAGCCGGGCGAAATACTTGGAATAATCGGCCCCAGCGCATCAGGAAAATCTACCACTGCAAAGCTCATGACCGGGGTGTGGAAACCCAATTCCGGTGCGGTGCGGCTTGATGGCGCGGATGTTTACCACTGGAAGCGTGGCTCATTCGGAAAATATGTTGGCTATCTGCCGCAGGATATCGAACTTTTTGCAGGAACGGTTAAGGAAAATATTGCCAGAATGGATGCTGATTCTGATGATGAAGCAATAATAAAAGCCGCTAAGGATGCCAATGCGCATGAAATGATATTGGCTTTGCCGCTAGGTTATAACACAGAAATTGGTGATGGCGGAGCGATGCTTTCAGCAGGCCAAAGGCAGCGTATTGGCCTTGCCCGTGCTTTCTTCGGCAACCCTAAATTAATTGTGCTGGATGAGCCAAATTCTAACCTGGATACTGAAGGTGAAATCGCGCTTGCCGGGGCGCTGAGGAATGCCAAAGAAAATGGCAGCACCTTAATTATTATTTCCCATAAACCTGGCATCATCGCTTTAACTGATAAAATACTGATTATGAAAAATGGCGCTGTGGCTAGTTTTGGCGCAAGGGATGAGGTGCTGGCGAAATTGCAGGGGAAGGAAATGCCGATGTTGGCCTATAAGCCGTGAAATTCCTCCCCCCGCAAGTGGCGGTGGGGAGGGGGTAATCACGGCTCATTATTAAATATTAGTGCCCAAATAAGAGGGAATTACAGAAAAATTTAAAAATAGAAAAAAATGAACACATACATACAAAAACTCCACTCCCTATGGAATGCACTAGTAACATATATAAAACAAGATATAGCCCCACACTCCCGTGAAAAAGATACCGAAATGGAACGTGAAGTGCGAACTGTTATAGCGTCTTCTGTAAAATCCGGCTTTCTGGTAATTGCTGTGCTTTTTGTATTTTTTATTATATGGGGCGGGCTTGCTCCCATAGATAGCGCGGTGGTAGCCCCAGGCTCGGTTTCCCTGCAATCCAACCGCAAAACTGTGCAGCATTTGGAAGGCGGGATAATTTCTGAAATTCTTGTAAAAGAAGGTGAGTTTGTAGAAAAAAACCAGCCGCTTATATATCTGAATGCATCTTCCGCAAGCGCGCAGCAATCGGTGCTTATGGGGCAGTTGATTACCGAACTTGCCTCGGAAAGCAGGCTGGTTGCAGCCCGTGATGGTACTGAATCTATTGCTCTTCCTGTAGAGCTTGCAAATTATCCAGACCAGGCAAAAGTAGCTGAATTAATTGACGGGCAAAAGCGCCTGTTCGAAAGCAAAAAATCTGCAAAAAATGGTAAAATTGACATACTTGAAGAGCGCATCGGTCAATATCAGGAACAGATAACCGGCCTCGAAATCCAGGGCAGAGAAGTGAAAAAGCAATTACTTATAACCTCCGAGCAAATCAAAACTGCGCAGGAATTATTCAACCGTGGCTATGGCCAGAAATCCAGGATGCTGGAATTCCAAAATTCTGAAGCAGAATTGCAAAGAAAGAAAGCCGAATATGAATCGCAAATCGCCACCACCAATGGCAGCATTTCCGAAACAAAACTACAAGTTCTTAATGAAGAAAACGATTATATAAAAGAAGTAATAGACGAACTTAAAGATGTTCAGCAAAAAATCTCCGGTTTCCGCGACCAGTTACAAGCTTACAATGATGTGCTGGCACGAACGGTAATCTATGCGCCTATCGCAGGCAAAGTCACTGGCCTTAAACAACACACAATCGGCGGCGTTATTATGGCTGGCGCACCGCTTATGGAGATAATACCCAAAGATGATAGTTTGGAAGTGGAAGTTTATGTACAAACGCAAGATATAGATGTAGTGCATGAAGGGCTGCCTGCCAAAATCATGCTGACCGCCTATCGCAGCCGCGTTGCACCTAAAGTTGATGGTAAGGTAACTTATGTTTCTGCCGATAAATTCACCGAAGACAAAACCGGCAAAGAATATTATATGGCGCATGTAAAAATTGATGCAGAATCATTAAAAACCCTTGGTGATGGCATGACCCTATACCCAGGAATGCCCGCCGAAATATTCATAACCACAGGCGAAACAACCTTGCTTAAATACCTGGCAAGACCACTTATGGATTCGGTAAGGAAATCGGTGAGGGAGTGAGAAAACTCATTTTTGTGTAATATATTCTTTGCTGATTAACCTAATTATCCCAACTGCTAAACCT
>DITJ01000061.1 GCA_002422795.1 Alphaproteobacteria bacterium UBA6187
CCCGCACAGCGCAGCGGATGGCTTTTTTTAGTTCTTCGTCCATGATGTACCTATGATTGGAGTGGAATATTCCATTTGGCAGAAAGATAGGCTTCCACCAGTTGACGCTGGGTGTCTGTTAACCTTCTGCTAAACAGTATAATTTCTGATAGATTGCCTCGATAATCACCAAAGCCTGTGCCATTACGATGACCGCCAATACCAAGAATAGAGGTGCTCTCGGTTCTGTTGGCTACCATGCTTCCTAAATACGGAACTCCGGTTTCAAGCGTGGTGTTATTTCCTGCCTGTAACTCTCCTCCAAGATAGTAAGAGGTCGATGTTAAGTGCTCCTGCCGAAATTGCGGTTCAGACGTATTAATAAAGCCGTTGGCGGTGGAAACGTTAAAATCGTGGCTTACGACAAAATCAACGTCACTGCCGCCTATCGGAAAAATGTTATCATTTGTAAAAACGGCAAATATTGTCAGCTCGCCAATGGTGACGGATGGTGCAATAAGATGTTTGCTATTAAATGTTAAGGTCGGTTTGCCATTCAAACCAGTGCTATTATAAGTTGGCTTCTTTGAGGCATTATCGCCCACCGCCATTTTCTCTATCGGCACTTCGCGTAAATGCTGCTGAATGGATTTCACCAGCCGCCCTTGCTCAGGATACATGGAGTAATTGGTTTCATCCGCCGCAACGAGAGAGTTTCCTTCACCGTCCTGAATGCCCAGCTCATCGATGAGGCCAATAATCAGCCCGATGCAATCCACGCCACCTGGACCGCGAATGGATTTCTTTAATCTGCCCTGATGGTGATAATGAGTGCCAATCCATGTGCGCGCTTGCGCTACAATCTGTTCTGATGTGATATTAGCCATTTCTACCTGTCTTGTTTAAGGTTCCTGCGGTGGTTAGAAGTTTATCGATACCAGGAACATCCGGTTCACCGCGAAAATTAATGATGTTGCTGAATTTGCTCTGGCAGGTTTCGCGGGTTTTATCGCAGCCTGCGATGATATCCAGCGTGTCGCCCACCTGAATTGATTTACCCATAGGCAGTGCCAGCACCACCTGCGTGGAGGCAAATTCCTTCACCTCCATACGCCGCCCATCGTTATTGCCCGACGACCACTGAACTTCACCACCAGTAAACCAGCCAGCTGCTTGGCTAAGCGTGCTTGCTTTGAAGGTCTGGTTATTGATGACTTCTGTGACCGTGGCAGCAACCGTAAAACCAGCCAACGCCACCTTGCATTTGCTATCACCCAATATGGCGCGGCACGATGGGGAGAAAACCTGACCGATGGTTTGCGATAAATGCTGCGTCAGCCCACGCACTTCCGCCTGAAACATTTGCTGGTTAATAGTGACCTCGCCAAGGCTACCACGCTTTACCACCATTTTGCCCTGAGTCAGGTCTTCATAATTGACGATGAAGATCTCAATTTCGGCAAAGTCATATAAGCCAGCCAACAATTCTTCCTCGGTAATCTTTGATGGAAAGGTCTGCCCTTCCACATCAAGATTATCCACGCTCATATTGGATTTACTTTCCACCGTGGTTGGCGTGAATCCGGCAATGGAATCATAATCCAGACTATCAAAGGTGATAGGCTCGTCGTGATCGGTAAAGCCAAGCTCCATGCCATCGGTGCGGATGATTTTCCAGCAGGTGGCAAGAGTGGTTAAACCACTGGCAAAATGCGCTTCTAATTGTGGGGATATGACTCTCATACGCGCACCTCAATCAGCGGAATGCTGCTCCAGTTGCCAGCGTCGAAACTATCCATGGAAATCGACATCTCGTCGGTGTCAAAACGCACCGGCACATCGAACTCAAAATCAGCAGAAACAATGTCGCCATCTGCAGGGGCGGTATCAAACGTCACAATGCCTGTGGTCGTATCCACGCTCACACCGCTACTTTGCAACACCGCATCCACGTAAATATCAACCGTACCTGACACAGGCTTGGTGATATCACGCGAGACAGCAACCGAACCGCTGGAATAGAGCTTCACCAATTGAAATTCTGTGGTACTATCATCGCCAACGCCGATCTGGACGTTTTCAGCCTTATAATCGCTCCAATCCTTGAATCGGAAGCCCACTGCCTTACCACGCCGCGCACGGAAAAAGGCAATTAATGCAGCCCACTGGCTTTCGGTTTTAATGCCCGATGCCACATTATATTTAGCGCGGGACTGGCTCCACTTGCTGTTGCGTTGCTCATAGCCCGAAACGGTGGCCACCACATCGGTCATAAATATAGGACCACCGGTTGCGCCGTAGCTGATATCGGTAGGGAACTGGATTTCTTCAAAACTCATGGTTACACCTTATATTCTGTAATATTGTTATTTACTTACAGCATTTATTCTGTTGATAGGAATGGCCGAAGGGTCATAAATTCCTCCTTGCCCTCTCAATGGTTCTGGCCATATCCGCTGCGATCTGGCTTTGGCTTTGCCTGAATCCCTGAACATCGGGTGTTTGAATGTTCATATTGACGGTAACGGGTGCTGCGCCTGCGCCGTTTGGCATGATGTTAAGCGGAGAACTGCCAGCAAATGCCAGTTCTGGACCACGTTCACCCACCACGCCGAATTGACCAGGCTTTAGTTTGCCCCCATCAGCAAAAAAGCCTCCGAAGAGGCTTGCTGCACTGGAAATCAGGCCGCCAACTCCGCCACTACCACCGCCGCCTTTAACCCCAACGCTTTTAGTTTAATAAAAGCATCGGTCACTTCCTCCAATTGGAACGGAGTGGTGGCAGCAAATTCCTGAATAAAGCCAAATGCAACGCTGGCTTTCTCAGCAGAGCCGGTGATGGTACGCAAACTAGCTTCGAGCTTCTCAAACTTGGTAATCGTATCCACCACCTGCCTGCCAACAAAGGCAGTGGCCATCAAGCCACCAATACGCTGCAATCCACGTCCCATTTTGCTAAAACGCCGATCCATATCACCCACACCCTGATTGATTTGGGAGAAGGCTTTCTGCGTTTTATTAACGGCGCGAATGGTAAATTTTGCTTCAGCGAATCTTGCCATTTTGTTTGCTCGTAATTATATGGTTTGCTGCACACACAGTGAACCCACCACACCTATTTTCTAAGTGTGGTGGGTTCATTATTTGGATATATAGGTTTTATATTCTACGGCTTTCGGCCATAAGCGGACATTTTTAAAGAGTCTGTCGTTTCAATAATAGAGGGCAATAAAGTTTTAAGACTAAGGTTATCTATATAACCTTAGCCTCTTTCAAAACGCGTTCATATAATCGTAGAAATTGACTAGCAATGCCCCATTTTTTAGCGGGACTATCGTCGTTACTTAATAAAAGCGCAATAACCCAAAGAACTTCGTTTAGTATTTGAGTTACTGAAGACAAAACATTCTCAATCTCTTCCCCGACATCGAAAATCATAGCGTCCTCCGCGTAAAGAATTTTATTTCGGAAATCAACTCTGTGCTTAGCAAATTCCTTTACCGAATTATAGCCATGATTTTTTATCAACTCTTCAAACTCTTCATAAAGAGACTCAACAACATCCTCTTGCTCATCATTTTTGTTTAGAAAGAAGTGAAAAGGAGAATTGTCTATATGTTTTTCTCCTATGTGCAGCCTTAGCATAACTTTATTTTCAGCAATTATTGGCTCAATAGAAATATCTATACCGGGAGCTCCTTCAATTACATCTATGCTCATACCGTTTTCAAGAAAGGTAGAAACAATGATAGCTATATTATGCACTGTTGGGGAAAAAAGCTGCTTTACAAAATGATTCTTAAATTTCTTGGTAATATGTTTGCAGTCAATAAAGCTATCCTCATTGCGTTTAATAATATCAAAAACTGCGACAGCTAACTCTTCTTCCGCCGCGATAAGGCGTATTGCAGACATTTCAGAGTCTATATCCTTAATGACCAACGCTTTTATGAAGTGCCTATAACAACTTTCAAGCCTACTCCTCACACTCGTGGTAGCGTTGTTATTTACAAATGCCCAAATATCTTGGTTTATATGTTCATCCCAGAACTTTTGAGATTCGTTAGATAGAGCTTCAATATTCATTTTTTAAGCCCGTCCTTAGATACAATTAAATTACTTCCAGCAATTCTTTAAATTCAGGAGAGTTTACATCCATCGCCTCTATCAGTGCTTCTTTGCTGATATTCATTAAAGTTCCTCCCTCGAAAACAAAAAATTCGCTATACTTTTCTAGTAGGAAATTAGCCAAATGCCGAGGAATTCCGACATTCTGTAACTCAATCACACGCCGGTCATTTGTGCCATATTCGAGAAATTCTCCCCAATTTTCACCTGCGCTCTTATCGCCTAACTTTTCTGCTAATATATCGTGATAATTACTGAAATAGTTCTTAAGCTTAAACCTTAGAATATTATCAATATCCGATATGAGGTTATTGATCACTATATTGATGTGTTTTTGGCTATTTGAATTAAACGGAACTAACTCATTTACATCATATATTTCTCCCTTAGCTCTATAGTATTCAATTGAATTCGTAATCATCCAGCTTAAAGGCTGTGAATTCATCCAATTAGACATGAGAACCGCGTAGTATTTTAAAATATCCCTTGATGGAAGGAGCTTCTTTTTTCCCGCCGCCTCCTCTGTTTCCCAAGAATAAAAATCGCATAAAAGCTCTAATTTCTCCAATGCGGAAGAGTAACTAATATCTGAGGAAAGCTTCTTAGAAGCCAAGTCGTCCATCTTGTATATATGATTTTGATACTTCGATTTGATCATTGAATATGACGAAAGAATTTTCTCAGGTACCAACGTTTCGTTCTTCAATTTTTGCAAAATAGCTTTTGCGTTATCGTTTTTTTCTAAAAAATTAGACCTTAGAGGAGAGTCATCTGATCGAATTTCATGAATTAAAGCTATATTTGCATAATGATTCCAAATATTCCTCTCGTTCTCAGTAACAGATTGCTTCGTAAATTCTTTTCCTGAAAGGGATGCTTCAATATTTTTATAAAAGTTGCCCCGCCCAGAGCTTAATAAAGGCTCTATGGGCTTTATCTCCCTGTTTCTTACTACGTTCAAATCCTTTTCAGGGTGCTTCCATCTATTTCCCTTATCTATAACTCGAGCACAGATAATATTGCCTGAAAGCTCTCGCGTTAGCCTTCCGGCACGTCCGGCCAAATTCCAGAAATCAATATCCGTGAATTTTGTGAGGCCAATGGCATTGTTAAGTATAAATATATTTTTAGCCGGAAGATTAACGCCTTCTAGTAATGTTGAGGTGCAAAATACAAAATCTATAGCTTTATCGAAAAATAGTTGCTCGACCTTTTCTCGAATTCTTTGTGGAAGACTTCCGAAATGAAAAGCCACTCCCTTTTTAAGACAATTAATTAAAAAATATTTTTTATGTAAGTGCTCTTCAATGGTAGATATAACTTCGTCAATACGACCATCTTCTTTATCTGGTAAAGTCTTCGAGAATTCTAAGGCATATTCGATGGTATCACTCTTTGTGTTACAATATATGATGCTGGCATCGCTCTTACTTAAACGCTTAATACATGTATAAAAATCATCACCGTTGAAATTGAAATCTATATTTTGTTCACCCATCACATCTGAAAACATTAAACAACGCTCATCAAGAAGATCTAAAAAGTATCTATTTTGTGAAACAGGAGAGCTTTTCACGCTTTTTGCTTCTTCTGTGCTTTTTTCAAAAAGCTTTAAAAACACTTCAGGGTTAGGGATGTTGGGAGATGCAAAATATAGCTTAATGCTTTTTCTCTCAGCTTGTAGGATTGCATGGTAGTAGAGTGGACTTCTTGTATCATTTGGCGATGTAACTTTTTGTGCCTCATCAATGAATAAGTATCCAATTTTGGGATTATTAAAGTCCGCGAGATACGCTATTAATCTCTCTGGCGTAAAAATAAAAATAAACTTTTTTTCTTCAGCTCGAAAAGTTTCGGGCACAGTAGGATGAGAAAGTGTTTTATAATTCTTAATATCAGAGAATTCCTTTTTTAATTGTAACAAAGTTTGATTTATCAATGCTCTTGTTGGGACAAGGATAATAATATTCTCATTACAATTATTTTCCTCTATCAAATGCCTTATAAACTCTTTGATAATAAAAGATTTCCCTAAAGATGTTGGTCCCGAAAAACTGTAATGATTGCTGTTCTTTAAATTGCTAAAAATCTCATATTGTTCATCGGTAAAGATTAGATCTTTACTACGGGATTTCTGATATATTTCCTTAAGGCTTTTCTCAAAAATAAGTTCAATCGAATTATCATCAGAACCTAAATCATTATCTTCTAGAAATTTTATCGCTGGGAAATTTCCAAGCTTAACTAAAATAGAGTGGGCAAACCTCTTAAAAAGAGTGTCACCCTTATAATCATCAATCAAAAGGCTTACCGTTTTATAAGCTTTGTTCTGTGCATCAAATTTTTTTGAGCGTGAAAGAATGTCTGCAAAGCGTAGTAAATCAACATACTCCTTGGAGCTTAGATCGTCTTTTCTAGTATCAAAAAAGTTTGACGCAGATAACCGCTCTGCCTTTATAAATAAATCTTGAAAATATTTGTCTTCTAATATTTCGCCCGATAACTTATCAAAAAAACTCATTTTGTTATCTCTTTCTGGATTTTTTTGCGGCTATCTTCTAGGTTCGTAAAGGGCAGCACATATACGTAAAAGTGATGCCCTGTAAGCTCATGTTCCTCAATTTTACTTTTTATGTGTTCAAAAGATTTCTTAACTTCAGACTTAACTTGCTCTTGGACTTTAAGGCGAAATTCCTGATTGGGAAGGCGCTTATCCTCTGCACTTATAGCTACTTCATAACCAACAAATACACCAAACGCATCATCCACCTCAAAATCATTATCCCGTTTTGGAACTATAACAGAGCGAATAAAATTAATTTCATCTTCTGAAAATTCTTCTTTCTCCAAATTATCGCTTACGAGTGATTTTTCGAACGGCAAACCGCTCTTTTCATCTCCCTTAGCGTTAACACAATTTTTGAATTCATAAATTGACTTAAAGGCATCAGTTAAGGCCGTTGTCAGTGACTTAATCGTCTTGGATTCTCCAAAAATAAGTTGATAATTTCCATCATCTAATTTTAAAAAATGCACACCGTCAGCACCGTTCACGTAATGTCCAGTAGATGTCTTTAATTCTAACTTGGAAAGAATTTTAGGAGCGTTTAAGTGAGTTTCGAGGAAGCAATATAAAAGAAGCTCGCCAAGTTCTCCTTTGTTCTTAAGATAATCAAGAAACTTTTCTCTGGCCTTTTTAGATAATGTTCCGGGGCGATCTGAATAACGCTCCCTTACCTTTCTTGACAAAGAATACTCTATCACTGGATCAGTTAAACGATCTGATAATGAATTATAGTCAAACTCATTTGCATTTATTTTTAGTACAAACAGGTCCAACTTATTTTTGCCATACCCATCCAACACATTCGAATCTATATGGTCAAAGCCATCTAGAAATTCCTTGCTTTTGATACTTAGTTCCATGCTTCAACTTCCGGTAATGTATAAAACCAACAAAAGATTTCACCAATAACACCACCTACATATAAGCTTTTGCTGACCTTTTTCTGATGGCTTAAAACCCCTAAATACAACTCAGTGTCCACTTTGAGCACCAAGCTGCTATTTTTAATATTAAAATAGCACGGTTTAATTAAATCACACGCCTTTTCTTAATCATATTTCTTGCTTGTATCTGCCTGTAGTTCAAAAAAAGCGACCCATTCTGTAAATTGCCGTGCATCCATGGCTTCAATTTCAGCCAGTGGACGGCAGAGGCGTACAGCCAGTGCTAACTGGTTGCGGCGGATTGGGTCGCGCCTAAGTTTCCCTTTTGGGTTTCCACATCACCGAAGAAGTGCTCTTCGATTTTTTCAGCAATGCGGGAAACCACACGATAATCCGCTTCCTGCATTAGCTTGTCGCGGTCGGTCACGGTAAAGAGGCGTTTGCCATCTTTATCCTTGGCTTTTACCACGATAATATTGGCAGCTTGCTCTATATTGGTAGCTTTTTTGCTGGCAATTTTCTGCATCAGATTGACTTCCGCCATGGTCATCGGGAAAACGTGGATTTCCAGTGGTCCAGTTTCATCGCCCCATTCAGGTACAGAGATAATTAGCCGCTCCTGCGCAGCATAATGTTTTGTTGCACGATTAATAACGCTCATAATTTTCTCCCTTAGCCTACCACCGTAAAGAGGGTTTTCAAACCGCTGCTATCGCGCTGCCATTCGGGCTTTCAGGGCAGTTGATTAACGATAATTCGGTTTTGGTGGAGCCTAAGGGAATCGAACCCTTGACCTCTAACATGCCATGCTAGCGCTCTACCAACTGAGCTAAGGCCCCAAACTAAATGATAAGAATTAATTAACCGCTATTTTATATTGAGGCAAGGGGAATTTTATTTAAATACTATTTAGTCGCACCTAAATAACTCAAAATGATTTTGACTTACAAAAACTATAGTATTTCTCACTTTCATTTCTACGTTAACATTCATCAGTTTCAGCAGAAAACGGAATAAAGGTAGCATCCAGACCTTCATGCTCTGGCAGAGAGATGTGGTGCTTGTCTTTTGCCAGTGTGATAATACCTTTGCCTTCCCGCATTTCATCGGCAAGGGAAGAAAGAGCCGCTGCTTCCGCCAGTTCCGCTTCCGTGGTATTATCCGTGGTATTATTAGCAGGAAAAAAGCCGCGGCCTGCCTGTTACCCATAGTGATAGTTCTGGTTTTCCGCTTTTCATTTCTGTTAGGCGTTCTGGTTTCGTAAAATTTTAGCGTAGTAAATCTACGTGAAACCGCGGCATGATGAAGGTTAGCTGATTTTATGAATCCGAAAAATAACGATGTAGAAATGAAAATGGGAAACGCTATCCATTCAATATGTTATTCCGGTGGCTAGGTAGTTCTTATGGGTGACTAGTGTAGACACCGCCTAGCTATCCATTATAATCCCTGCAATATAATTTATCTCCGGAAGCAGGAATTTATTATAAAATTCAACCGATTCTATTTTAGAAGATAAATAATCAGGGTTAATATTTTTTGTTTCTTTAGCAATTTCTAATTGCCTATTAAGCAACATAGCACCAAGCGCAATTCCAAACATACGCAAATATAAGCTAGCTAATATTCCAGCCTGCTTAGGGTTTTCTTTTACCAATTCCTGCATTTTTGCAGTTGCTGTTATAAGGCTATTGAATGGCTCTATATTTTGTTCATTTATATAAACATCAACAAACGATTTAAACAGCCTGCCATCGTATAAATTTAACTTCCTAAATACCAGATCCATTGCCTGGATGCCGTTAGTACCCTCATATATCATAGCAATGCGGCTATCCCTTAAATTCTGGGCTATGCCAGTTTCTTCAATATAACCCACCCCGCCAAATACCTGCATGGCAAGTGAAGAGTTCGCAAAACCAAGTTCAGTTGCATGAGCCTTGGCAATTGGTGTTAGTAAATCAACTATATCCTGGTTAATTTGCCTGGTTTTATCATCTGTATGATGGCGTGCATAATCCATCGCAGAGGCTACAGAATAAATAATAGCGCGCGAGGCTTCCGTTTGTGCTTTTATAGTAAGTAACATCCGGTAAACATCTGGGTGGCTTATTATAGTTGGATTAGAAAGATTCTCTCCCCCTAATCCCAAATTCCTAATCCCCACACTCTTTCCTTGGACTCTCTCATTTGCATAAGCCAATGCCTGCTGGTATGAACTTTCAGAAATCCCCAGCCCTTCAACACCAACAGAAAGCCTGGCATTATTCATCATAGTGAACATGTATTTCAGGCCATTATTTTCTTCCCCCACCAGATAACCGATAGCGCCGCCATTATCGCCAAAACTCATAATTGCTGTTGGGCTGGCATGAATGCCAAGTTTGTGTTCGATGCTGATGGCTTTTAAGTCATTGGGCGTTGGGTGATGGGTGATGGGTGATGGCATTTCCTTCCCTAATCCCAAGCCCCCAGTCCCCAGTCCCTCTAATAGTTTCGGCACTATAAACAACGAAATCCCCTTAACACCTTCCGGCGCACTTGGAAGCCGTGCAAGTACCATATGGATTATATTATCTGCAAAATCATGCTCGCCGTAAGTTATAAAGATTTTCTGGCCTTTTATGAGATAATGGTCGCCATTTTTTACAGCCGTAGTGCGTATTGCCGCCAAATCTGAACCGGCTTGTGGCTCTGTAAGGCACATTGTGCCTGTCCACTCCCCGCTTATCAGTTTAGCCAGATATTTATCTTTCTGCTCTGTTGATCCGTGGTGGGTGAGTGATTCCACCGCCCCTTGCGTTAGTAACGGACAAAGCCCAAAAGCCATATTCGCACCATTCCACATTTCCGAAATGGCAATTGCTACCAGCCATGGCAGACCCTGCCCTCCATATTCCAATGAAAACGGCACACTATTCCAGCCACTTGCAACAAATTTACGATAAGCCTCTTTAAAACCTGTTGGGGTTTTAACTTCTCCATCATTAAACTTGCATCCCTCTTTATCCCCAACCTGGTTAAGCGGAGCAAGTTCATTTTTTGCAAATTTAGCTGCCTCTTCAAGTATAGCATCCACAACATCTGCGCCAATTCCGCTGCTGCACATTTCTAATATCTTTTCAACATCAAGGCATTGATAAAGAAGGAATCTTATTTCATCTAATGGTGCGTTATAATTTGGCATGTTGATATTATACTATTTTATGATGCATACGAGAATATACTAATTTATACTATAGCAACCTGAGTTTCTATAGTAATTTATTTAAGAATTCCCCATTACGTCATCGCGAGCCGAAGGCGTGGCGATCCAGACCTGAATAACAATGAAACTGCATCTTTACAGTAATATTTCCTGGATTGCCACGCCACTTCGTAGCTCGCAATGACGTATATTTATTGCTTAATACATCTTGAGTTCTAAATGCAATTACCATGTTCGACTCCTCAAGGGTGACGGTATATACCGATCACATATGGAAGGATTTAGTTTCATTTTCATTAACATCTTTCTTTATACCTATATCGGTGAGGTAGTTGTTGATCCAGTTAGATATTTTAGAAGATACGCTATCTTTACTTTGTTTAATTACTAAAGATGGGAATAGCTTTTTCTCTCCCTTATTATTTAAGTCATTTACATACTCAAGAAGCCCCATCCTTATTAGCTCATTATGGATAGGGATGTTTCTTTTTGAAGTATCACTCTTAAGGGTTTGCAATTCTCCAGCATCAGTTAAACTTAAGTACCAGATATTATTATCTTGCTTAATATCTGTTAAATGTAGTTGCCCCATTTCATTTAATCTTGCCCCTGTAAATAACCCCATTAATGGCATCCAGAACTTTTCATCTTTAATAATCATATCCCCATGATCCCTTCTGCGCATTTGTGACTTACAGCCCTTAAATAGAGGTGAAGAAAATATACAGTTTAGGTTATCAATAGAGAATGGAAGGCGCTTTTGCTTTTCTGCCGTATCATCCTTAGTGATAGTTATTCCATGTGCAGGATTATGCTCTATAAAATCATCCTGTACTGCCATGTTAAACATACTTGAAATTGCTGTTAATTTCTTTGTAAGCGTATCATGCGCTAATGGCTTCCTGTCTTTGATCTTATCTGTTGTAACCAGCTTGTATAATTCATTTACGGTTTTATCCTGGTATTCCTTACCTTTTGGAATCCTGCCAATAGTTTTAATAATGGTTATAAAGTCTTTGATGTCCTTTTTCTTAAAGCCATCTAGCGGCAAATCTCCATGCACTTCAATAAATTGACCTATTACCTTAGTATATTCATCAGTGGTACTTTTGCTTAGTTGGTTTCTTTTCTTTAGAAGCTCAAAGGCTTCAGATGCTTTATAACAAGTGGAATTATTAGTCGCAGCAGTGACAGAAGCTAAAGCAGCATGATTCATGATGTTTACTCTATTTTTATGGATTTCTGGGGGCAAAGGGATAGTTGAAGTATTAACCGCAAGTTGATTAAGTTGCGACATTATAGCGCATTCGTATGTAAAAAGCAAGTAAATTGCATCGTTATACTTATTTGTTCCCAATGACTTAACTATCTCGGACTTGCCAATAATAGCCCTAAGATGCACAGGAACTTTCTTTCTGATGTAATATGTACCTGATTTCCTGCGTTGCAGAAGTGTCCTAATAGTCATGCAGTGTACCACTCTGGTGTACTAAATTAACCAAGTGGAAGCTTTGCCGCTATCGAAGGTATTGAATTATATGAATAATTCGAGTGAATCCCTACGGGACGGATATTTACTTGATAACATTCTGATTATCCTCGCTAATTATAATGTGCATTTTTAAATACACCCCCATTTATACCCCTTTTATATTTTTGTGCTGAAAGAGCAGAAGAAAAATTTATGGGGTAGAATTGGGGATGGCAATACTTTAATAACAATAATTATAATGAAAGTATGGATATATAATCCCTCCCAATCTCCGCAAATATTGCGGAGATTGGAGTGTGTATTCACCGCTATAAATTTTTCGTTATTACCTCTTACTTCATTGGGAAAATCTCGATTCAACTTTATCATATAATTTTTTAACCATATCCTCAAGGTGCGGTGGAATACTATCATCTTTTGGCAAAAACTTATTCAAATGCACTCCAAATGCATGACGTCCTTTTATGTCATCTTTATCCTGTTCACTTATAAAATCCAGTATCTTGAATATATCATGGTCATTTTTTATGACCTGCATTAATTTATCAAAGTCATCTACAGATAATATATAAATGTGATCGGGCGATATACATTTAGTATCAATATTATTTTCAGATAAAAATTCCTCTAAAGAATTGCCAAGGAATTCATCCCATATAGAACCTGTTCTACCAAGGAAAAGTTCTTTATAGGTAACAATTAAAGCATATACGGTTGTTTTATTATTTAAAGAATTAGCAACAGAATATGCCTGTTTTATTCCCTTTAAGACACTTTTTTCAAGTGCTTTGATTATAGATTCATTATCAGCCTTTGCTGGTGCGATATTAGCCATTTCCACCGCTTTTGCTTCTATTAAAATCGCCCTATCGCCACTTTCAATTAGAAAATCAACTTTTTTATTTTTCTTGTGTTGAGTATTTTCATCTTTAAAATCAAGACCTGAATATTCCAATCCTTTCTTAAGGTAACATTCAAAAATATCCTTACCAAATACGCTAGAAAACCCACCGCCTTCGTGTCTCTTTAGAAAGTCATAAATAAAGTATTTAACTGTATAATCTAGTAACGCAGGTGAATAGAGAATATATTTATCACCAAACCGTAAGAATGGATAAAATGTGAATGGTGACTGTTCAAGAATTTGGAGTGCATCATAGCCCCTTTCATTCTTTTTCTTTATATCATTATTTGCGTATTCTTTTGCTTCCTGTAAGTCTAATGATAAAAGCTTAAAATACTTATCAATCTCCTTGTCGGTAAAATTGTGAGCACAGTTTCTAAACCACTCTTTTGTAATAGAGACATCCTTATTTTCAGAAACATGGTACTTTGTCCAAATAATTAAACTAATTTCAAAAAATGTATTTATAGAAATCCCAGCTTTATTAAAAAAGTATCGATCTATTTTTTGGAGTGCTTCGTTTTCTTCATGCTGATAGTAAAACAGATAAAATGCTCTTGCCTGCAAAGAAATAGTAAGCTTGCTCGAAGGCTGCAACCAAAATTGCTGAAATGCAGTTTGTCGAAAGAATTTCTGTAAGTTATGCTGATTATCACCACTTCTTATTAAAGGATCAACCCTATGTTTATCGAAGAGATCTTGCAGAGAATTTATTAATCCATTGATAATTCTTAAATCAGCTTGTTTTGCACTTTTGTTAATTATCCTGGTATTAGCTGATTCATAATTTGCCAAAACCCACTTCATAAGAAGAAGCAATTCCCAAGGCAAATACACATCCCAATCTTTTGACGGTTTATGATACAATTCATGTAGTTTAGAAACTAAGACACTGACAATAGAAATAGGGTCATATTGCCTTATTTTATTCCTTATGGGCTTATAATCATCATAAAAGGACATTCTTATTTTAGTCATATACTTAACTCTTATTTTTAATTAAGACGAATTTGTCCTAATTATAAAATATGATTCAATTTCTTATATATTTTAGAATACTATATTATACATTTAATCAAAGGCATTTAGTCAGGGCCACCTCATAAATTTTTTA
>DITJ01000067.1 GCA_002422795.1 Alphaproteobacteria bacterium UBA6187
GGCCAGCCTTTCTCATACTCTAATAGGACAGTAGTGCTCCCTGAGGGAGAGGGGATTCATTCCTAATCTTCATTATTAGACAATAACTTATCTTTTGTCGACGCACTCTAAGGTTAAATAAATATAAAAGGAAAAATCCATGACCAGTAAAATATATACAGGGGAAATTTCCTATGCCAGCAGCATAACCCCACTTGGTATGATTATGATTGGTGCAAGTGATAAAGGCTTATGCTCCCTGGCATTTGGGGAATCAGAAGAGGAATTATATAGCCAGATTTCTGCCTTATACCCAAAGGCTAAATTAACAAAGAATAAACAGGCAAAAGAATGGCTCGCGGTTATATCATCATATCTGGAAGGTAAAGCCGGTTTGCCGGATTTACCTGTTGATATACATAGAGGCACAGATTTCCAGCGTGATGTTTGGAAATATTTACAGACCATCCCCAAAGGCCATGTTGCCACTTATACAGAAGTTGCAACGGGCATAGGGAAGCCAAAGGCTTTCCGCGCTGTTGCCAGTGCCTGCGCAAAGAATAATATTGCTATTGTTATCCCATGCCACCGTGTTATCCGCGGAAGCGGCTCGCTTGCAGGCTTCCGCTGGGGCTTGGAGCGTAAGCGCGCGTTACTTGATTTGGAAAAACAAGCTTCATAGCGGATTCGTGTTCTACTCAATCCTTGAAATTTACTGCTCCATATCAGGTTCAGGGAATTGTATATCAGCAGCGTGGAGCGGAAAAGTTATGGTTATTATAATATTGTGATCCTGGTTACTTACGGTAATAGCGCCGCCATGTGCTTCTATAATACCGTGGCATACGGTAAACCGGAGCGCTGCCGTGCTATATTTATTACCTGCCTGATTGCCACTATATTTGCTAAGGGCTTGCATTATAGTCTCAAATTCCTGATGGTTTACATCACCTACCAGGCAAGTGAACGTTATAATAATATTTTTATCTTCTAAGGAGGCGTTAAAGTTTATCTGGCTGTTTGCTGCACTTAATTCAGAAATATTACCAAGTGTGTTATATAGCACCTGCTCTATAAGTATAGAATCAACAAACAGCATAGGAATGTTATCCTGTATATCTATGGATAATTTTCTATCCCCCAGTGCCTGTTTGCTGCGCTCAATAGCCATATTCAGTATATCTTGCAGGCTTGCCAAATCTCTCTTTATTTCAAGCTTGGTGCTGCCGCCTTTGGTCATATCAATCAGGTTTTTTACAAACCTTTCCATACGCCCAACTTCCTTGTACATTATATCCAGGGAATTTTTAATTTCTGATTCCGCCATTTTTACAGTGGCATCGCGCATTGCCCGGATTTTATCCATCACAATTGTAATCGGTGTATAGAAATCATGTGATATTGATGAAAGAAGCGCAGAGCGCAATTTTTCAGTTTCACTATAAACTTTAGCTTCGCTTATGGTTTCGGATAATTGCGTACGCTCGATCGCCACCGCCGCCTGGTGCGCGATTGCATCAAGTATACGCTTTTGTACCGGCAATAATACTTTGGTTTTATCTGGAAATTCAATACCAAGCACCCCTATGACACCGCTATCGGTTTTCATAGGAATAAAAAACCAGCCAGATGCAGGGAGTGTGCTGGTGGAATATCCGGCAACCTCGTTCCTTTTCCATGCCCATGTTGCCGCGCCCCTTGAAACTTCATCAAGGTTAGGATAGCCCGATACTACTTTAAGTGCATCCTCATCAGGTAGTAATAATGTAACTTTAACATCAAGTATTTCCATTACATGCTGTACGATTGCCCTGAAAACCGTGTCTGTGTCCCTTGCCGCAGAAATTCTTTTGCTGAATTCATAAAGGCTGGCTGTACGGTTAGCATTTTGCTGCACGGTTTCCACTTGTTTACGCACCCTTGCGGCCTGACGGCTGATAACTGCAGCAATGAGAAGGAAGAAAAATAATGTTAAAATATGTTCTTTCTGGCGTAGGTCTAAGCTAAAGCGCGGCTCAACGAAGAAATAGTTATAGAAAAAGAAACTAAGTACAATAGTATAAATTGATGGCCAGAACCCATGATATAAAGAAATATATAAAACAGCTAGCAGGAAAATCAACGAAAGGTTTGGTAGTGGCGTAAGTTGCACTATAAACAAAGCTATTATTCCGGCAATAATACAGGCTATGGTAGCTATCAGGTAATCTTTAATAACTGAATTGGAATTCTTTTTCCTGACCTTCTCTTCTGCGCGTTCGCGTAAGACTATATCCCCGGTTGGTACTAAAATAACCTTAACTGTATTGCTTCTTTTGTATAATTCAATGGCAAAAGGATTGCTAAAAATTTTATACCACTTCCTGCTCGGCGGTTTGCCTACGATAATGTGGCTTACATTCCTTGATTTAGCAAATTCCAATATTTCACCAACTATATCCCCGGCAGCAAGTGTCACCACCTCACCGCCAAGTTCTTCCGCCAATTGCAGTGCCATTGTGGTGTAATCATTTTCAATGGAGATTGTGGCCTGTTTATCGGTATTAACATGCAGGGCTATCCATGGCGCTTTCCACTGCGTGGCTGTCTGGTGGCAGGCACGAACCAGTTCCATACCGTCATAATCGTCACCGATACATACCATGATACGTTCACGCGTAGGCCAGCTTTCCCTTATCCCTTGCGCCTGCATTATCTGGAGCATTTGCGAGTCTACACGTTCTGCGGTAAAGCGCAGCGCCATTTCACGCAGAGCGGTCAGGTTACTTTGCGTAAAGAAATGCTTGATTGCCTGCTGCGCCTGCTCCGGCACGTAAACCTTGCCTTCGTGCAGGCGTTTTTGTAATTCTTTTGGCGGTATATCCACCAATTCGATTTCATCCGCCATTTGCAGGATTCTATCTGGCACTGTTTCCTTAACCTGCACACCTGAAATGCGGCTTACCACATCATTCAAACTTTCAATATGCTGGATATTAATTGTGGAATATACGTCAATACCTGCATTGAGTATTTCCTCAACATCCTGGTAGCGCTTAGGGTGGCGGCTTCCTTCGATATTGGTATGCGCCAGTTCATCCACCAACACAACATCCGGCCTTCTATCTAAAATGGCATCAATATCCATTTCTTCAAAACTTTTTTCGCGGTAGATGATTTGTTTTTTAGGAAGTATTTCTAGGTCTTTTGTTTGGGCTTCCGTTTCTTTACGGCCATGGGTTTCTACAACACCAACAACAATATCCGCACCTTCCCTTTTTAAAACGGCAGCATCACCCAGCATTGCATATGTTTTGCCAACACCTGGGGATGCACCAAGGAATATCTTTAGTTTTCCACGGCTTTCTTTGCGTGCTTCCTCAAGGAAAGCTTCCGGGGAGGGGCGATTATCGTCGTTTTTGTATCGGTCCATAACAAGTTAGGGATTGGGGATTGGGAATTAGGGACAGAGGATGAGAAAAAGGATGTAAGTATTAACTGCTATACTATAATCCCCAATTCCCAATCCCCAATCCCTATTATTTTTCTTCTTCTTTCTCCGGCTCTTTCATTCCCTTACGGAATTCTTTCAGGCCTTTACCTATATCACCCATTACATTAGGTAGTTTTCCTGCACCGAAAAATACAAAAACTATAGCAAGAATTACAAAAAGTTCAGCAAATTTCATTGTTTAGCTCCTTTAAGGGGTTGGGGACTAGGGACTAGGGATTAGGGGGTAAGTAGAGTTCGCTTCGCTCACAACTTATTAATTTGTGTATATTCTTCTCCCGAGTTCCTAGCCCCCAGCACCTATCCCCTGTCTAAATCCATATTAAGCAACAACACATTAACCCTTGGTTCACCAAATATACCAAGGAAACGGCCTTTAGTATGTTTTTCTATTAAGCCTTTAACAGCAGATTCGTCCATATTACGAGCCTTTGCAACCCTTGGAAGCTGGAACATAGCCGCCTGCGGTGATATTTCAGGGTCAAGGCCGCTTGCCGATGCAGTAAGTAAATCCACCGGGATTTCTGCGCCGGGATTTTCTTCTGATAGAGCCTTAAACCTTGCAGATATATCATCTTCCAGTTTTTTGCTGGTCGGGCTTAAATTGCTTGCCCCGCTTGCCATGGAATCATAACCACTTCCCGCTTTAGATGGGCGCGGATGAAAATATTCAGGCCTTTCAAATTGCTGTCCTATTAATTCCGACCCAATCACCTTACCATCTTTTGTTACCAAACTACCAGAGGAATTTTCAGGGAAAATTACTTTGGCAATTCCGGTGATAAACATGGGGTATGCAAGCCCGGTTATTACCGCAAGCAGTAAAAATAATATTAGTGATGTTTTTATTTCTTTAAGCATAAAGTTCCTTAGTTGTTAGTGGCTAGTGACGATTCATTTCATAGCTGTTATTAAAATTTAGCTTACTGATTTATACCCATTCCTTATTATATCACTTTAGCCTAAGTTTTGGATAGCGGCGTTGGTAACTTATTGATAAGAAAAAAGGTCTGGCGCCCCCTCTCCCTGAGGGAGAGGGAGGGGTGAGGGGGGCACTAACATAAATCCCCCTCACCCTAACCCTCTCCCTCAGGGAGAGGGAACTTCCTTTCCTGATTGTCATTAGAAGACAATAACTTAATCATTTGCAGCCAGCAACTACCTTCCTACACCCAGCCCAGCATATTAACCACCACATCAATTAACTTAATAAATATAAACGGGGTTATAAGGCCGCCAAGGCCGTATTTCAATAAATTCCGTCCCAGGATTTTTTTTGCCGACATAGGTTTGTATTTTACACCTTTCAAGGCAAGCGGTATAAGGGCAACAACTATAAGTGCGTTGAATATTATAGCCGATAATATAGCACTTTCCGGGGATTGTAATCCCATAATATTAATTGCCTGTAGCTGCGGATAAGTTCCTACAAACAATGCTGGAACAATAGCGAAATATTTGGCTATATCATTGGAAATTGAGAATGTAGTAAGCGCGCCGCGGCTCATGAGTAACTGCTTGCCGATTTTTACAACTTCAATAAGCTTGGTAGGGTTACTATCAAGGTCTATCATATTGCCGGCCTCACGCGCGGCCATAGTGCCGGTATTCATGGCAATGCCCACATCGGCTTGCGCAAGGGCAGGGGCGTCGTTCGAGCCATCACCGCACATTGCAACCAGCCTTCCTTGCGCTTGTTCATTGCGGATAAGGTCAAGTTTTTTCTCAGGTGTTGCTTCCGCCAGAAAATCATCAACGCCCGCTTCAGCGGCAATGGCGGCGGCTGTAAGCGGGTTATCGCCTGTGACCATCACGGTGCGGATTCCCATATTGCGCAGCTCATCAAAACGCTCTTTTAAGCCAGGCTTTACAATATCTTTTAAATATATAACACCAAGAAGCTTTCCATCTTGTGAAACTGCAAGCGGGGTTCCGCCTTGCTTGGAAACATATTCAACCGATTTTTGTACCTTATCAGATACACGGCTCCTTTCTTCCTCACCAACAAAGGCAAGCATGGCATCTATTGCGCCTTTGCGGATTATGGAGCCATTCATATCAACACCGCTCATACGTGTGCGGGCGCTGAAATTTATAAATACCATTTCCTTATCTTTGGCTTTTGATGCATCCAGGCCAAATTTAATTGCAGCAAGCGCAACAATAGATTTACCCTCCGGCGTATCGTCGCTTAGGGAAGAATAAAAAGATGCTTCGGCAAGTTGCTGCTCTGTTACACCAGTAACCGGAATAAATTCCGAAGCCATACGGTTGCCGATGGTTATAGTGCCGGTTTTATCCAGCAGTAACACATCCACATCACCAGCAGCCTCAACAGCGCGGCCGGATTTAGCAACCACGTTGAACTTCACCATACGTTCCATCCCGGCAATACCAATTGCAGAAAGAAGGCCGCCAATAGTTGATGGAATAAGGGTTATAAGCAAAGCACCCAGATATATAACATTAAGTTTAATGCCGGAATAATTTGCAAAAGCGGCAAGTGAACAGGTAACCATAAGGAAAATTATGGTCATGCCCACAAGTAAGATATTCAGTGCTATTTCATTAGGGGTTTTCTGGCGTTTAGCGCCTTCCACCAGGCCGATAATCTTATCGAGGAAAGATTCGCCCTGCTTTACCATTATCTGCACTACAATCCAATCTGAAACCACTTTGGTTCCGCCAGTTACTGCGCAGCGGTCGCCGCCGCTTTCGCGGATTACAGGGGCAGATTCCCCGGTAATTGCCGATTCATCAACCGTTGAGATACCTTCAAATATATCACCATCACCAGGGATTATATCACCTTCTTCTACCAGCACCATATCCCCGGCTTGCAGCACTGCCGCAGAAACCAATTCATATTTGCTGCGGTTTTTAGGTGAAAACAAGCGCTTTGCCATAGTTTCAGATTGGCTGGTACGCAAGCTATTCGCCATAGCCTTACCACGGCCTTCTGCCAGGCTTTCGGCAAAATTTGAAAATAATACCGTAACCCATAACCATATATTAATCTGGATAGCCAGGCTTAAATGGCCGATTGCTTCGGGTGTATTGATATTCCTGATAATAATTATTGTGCAGAATAAAGCGGTAATTTCAATAAGGAAAATCACCGGGTTGCGCACCAGAGTGCGTGGGTCAAGCTTAACGAACGAATCTTTAATCGCTCTTATAAGAATCTTCTTTTCAAATAAAGGTATCGCTTTTTTAGTGTGTAGTGCCATATTTTTATTATTAGTTATTGGTTATTAGTTATTGGTTACTGGTTTTTAGTTATTCTTAAGACTAAGAACTAACAACTAAAAACTAATAACTACCCTCTACCTCATCAACAAATGCTCCAGCCCCGGCCCAAGTATAAGCACCGGGAAGAATGTAAGACCATCAACAACAAACACCACCCCAACCAGTAACCCCACAAACTGCAGCCCATGCGTTGGGAATGTTCCGTTGGACATTGGCAGTATTTGCTTTCTGGCTAAAGACCCTGCAATACCCAACATTGGTATTATATAGAAGAACCTTCCGATAAGCATTTCAAGGGCAAGTGCGATATTGTGATATTCAGTATTAGCATTAAAACCTGCAAAAGCAGAGCCGTTATTTCCTATTGCCGAAGCGTGGGCATAAAGAAACTGGCTAAGGCCATGCGCGCCTTCTGCCTGTATGGATGCCGCGCCTTCTGGCACTAATATTGAAATACCGCCAATTCCAAGCACCCCCAGGGGAATGGTTAATATTGCAACAATAGCTAGTTTAATTTCGCGAGATTCTATTTTCTTGCCCATATATTCAGGGGTGCGCCCCACCATCAGGCCAGCGATGAATACGGTAACTATAACAAAAATAATCATTCCATAAAGGCCAGAGCCAGCACCGCCAAATACCACCGCGCCAAACATTATGTTGGTCATCTGCACCAGGCCGCTAAGCGGCATGAAGCTATCATGCATGGAATTTACCGAACCGCTGGAAGTTGCCGTTGTGGCAACCGACCAGAAAACCGAAGCCGGAACACCAAAACGCACCTCTTTTCCTTCCAGGCTATTTGCACCATCAGTGATGCCATATTGGGCAAGTGCAGGGTTTGCATTGGTTTCAGTGATAGAAACAATCGTAAGGCCAATTACAAATAACACCGCCATTGATGCGAAAATTGTCCAGCCCTGTTTGGTATCACCAACCATTTTGCCATAAGTGCGGGTTAGCGCAATAGGGATAAGCAGCATGAATATAAGCTGCAAAAGATTAGAAAAAGGTGTAGGGTTTTCATAAGGATGCGCGGCATTTGCACCGAAGAAACCGCCGCCATTAGTACCAATCTGCTTTATCGCCACCTGGGACGCCACAGGCCCTTGCGGTATAATTTGCGTGCCGCCTTCCAAAGTTTGCACTTCCACATAATTACTAAAATTCTGCGGTACACCCTGGGATACAAGCAAAATCGCGCCGATTATAGCAAGCGGTAAAAATATATAAAGAATTGAGCGGGTTAAGTCTACATAGAAATTCCCGATAGTATTTGCGTTGCTTCTTGCAATGCCGCGCACCAGGGCAATTAAAAGCGCAACCCCTGTTGCAGCAGAAAGGAAATTCTGCACATTCAGCCCTAGCATCTGGCTGAAATAGCTCATTGTGGATTCACCGCTATAAGCCTGCCAGTTGGTATTGGTGGTGAAGCTTACCGCAGTGTTAAGTGCAAGGCTTGTGCCAAGTGCCGGAAAATTTCCAGGATTCAGCGGCAGTAAATTTTGTAGTTTTAATATGCCGAAAAGGAAAACAAGGCCAATCACACTAAAAGATAGCATAGAAACGGCATAACTTTTCCAATCCTGCTCTTTTGCGGCATCAATGGCGCAGATTTTATAGATAATCCTTTCAATTGGCTGGAGCAGTTTAGAAGCGAAAGTATTTTTGCAGGAAAATACGTTTGCTATATAATTACCAAAGAATATGGCCAAAGGTAATATTATAGCGCAATATGCCACTAATTGGGCAATCCCGATATTTGTCATTGTGGTTCCTTAGAATTTTTCAGGGTAAATAAGCGCGTATACAAGATATATAAGGATTAGTAAGGCTACTATGCCACCTGTAATGAATTCAAACACGCAAAACTCCTTATTAATGAACATATACTCATTCTGTTTCAACCACCAATTGTAACTCTTCGTCTTTATTTTTTATAGATAAAATTTAAATCCTTGAAATAGGGCCACTATTACTTCGGATTTAATTTTTTCCTATAACAAAAAATACTTGGTTCTAATCGTCGGTTTGAAACAGAATGAGTATAAGAAATTATTTAGCACTTTTTAAAATTAAAGGCTAGAAGAGTTTCGTACTACCGGGCTTGCGATTAATTTATATCAAGGACTGTTATTGAAAAGACACTAAGAGCCTCGGAGCTGTCATTCCAGAAGCTAGAGAGGTTTGCTAATGAAACAGGCTTCTTCAGCCGTTTTCATTAGCTAGCCGAACTTGCTATCTGGAATCTAGTTTTTTTGTTTATAAGAAGCTGGATTCCAGATATTAATAAAACCTAAGATTTACTAAGCGCGTAAATCCAATGTTTTCTAAATTCTGGAATGACAACTACACTAACCACTAAACCGCCTCAACGCTTTCCACTTCCGGCACATAATGTTTCATCATGTTTTCAATACCGCTTTTCAGGGTAACTGTAGAGCTTGGGCAGCCAGAGCAAGAACCGTGCATTTCCAGTTTTAACACACCTTCTTCAAAGCTGTGGAATATTATATCTCCGCCATCTTGTGCCACTGCCGGGCGCACGCGTGTATCGATGATTTCTTTAATCTGCTTTATTATATCGCTATCTTCACTAGTAGCGGCGGCAATATCACCTTCTTCAAGCATTATTGGTTTTCCGGCAACGTAATGGTCCATAATTGCGGTGAGTATTTCTACCTTTATTGCATCCCATTGCTTTGCACTTGCCTTTGTTACTGAAATAAAATCAGCACCAAGATACACTGCTTCAACCCCGTTTATACGGAAAAGCGCCTCCGCCAGAGGTGATTTAGCCGCATTTTCCCGATTTGGGAAGTTTGCAACCCCTTGTTTCATAACAATTTCACCTGGTACGAATTTTAACGTAGCAGGATTTGGCGTGGTTTCGGTTTGTATGAACATGGCTGGCCTATATGCTTGAGTAAAACTGTAGGATATAATTAGTATATTACAAAGGAAATGTCAAGATGGAGGATTTGTATTGCGGATCCAGCGAACCTATTCCACAGCCTTTGAAACAACCACCAAAGCGGGCCTTAGCAGCCGGTCTTTTAATATATAACCAGCCTGCAATACCTGCAATACTGCGCCTGGCGCAGTGTTTGCATCAGGAATTTGTGAGATTGCCTGGTGAAGGTTAGGGTCGAATGCTTCGCCTATCGGCTCAAGCCTTTTAACGCCATTTCGTTCAAGCGCATTTAGCATTTCACGCTTGGTAATTTCTATACCTTCTTTAATGCTTTTTAGCTTAGGATCGCTTTCTTCATCAGAAATAGTTTCTGATGCGCGGAATAGATTATCTGTTACGCTTAGTAAATCTTTTGCAAAAGACTGGATGCCGAAGCTTTTTGCATTTTGTATATCAATATCAGCCCTGCGGCGCATATTTTGCGCTTCTGCCATGGCGCGTAGCATTTTATCATTTAAATCTTCAATAGTTGCTTTGTAATCCTCTTCCAGAACCTGCTGCACTGTAAGTTCAGGGTTTTCCTGGTTGTTTTCCTGGTTGTTTTCCTGGGTTTGCTCGACTTTTTCTGGCATTTCACTATTCCGGTTTGTTAATTGATACAAAGAAGTAGACTTTAAGCAGTATCCATATATTTATAAATATGCTGAATTTCAAGTAACTACTAGAAAAAAATATAAGGATATAAAATGCGCCCTTCCAAAAGACAGCCTTCACAGATGCGGAATATTATAATTGAACCCAATTATATAAGGAACGCAGATGGCTCTTGCCTTATAAAATGTGGCGATACACATGTAATCTGCACTGCATCAATTGACGAAAACCTGCCGCGTTTCTTAAAAGGGAAGGGCAAGGGGTGGGTAACTGCTGAATATGGAATGCTTCCGGCTTCAACTTCAAATCGTATGAACCGCGAAGCCGCGCAAGGCAAACAAGGCGGCAGGACTGTGGAAATACAAAGATTGATAGGTCGTTCGCTTCGTTCAGTGATGGATTTTCAGGCGCTAGGGGAGAGGCAAATTATAATAGATTGCGATGTAATCCAGGCAGATGGCGGTACACGCACTGCTTCTATTACTGGTGGCTATGTTGCATTATATCTGGCTTGTGTTAAATTAATGGAAAAAAACAAAATCCGTAAAATGCCGATAAAAGATAATGTGGCAGCCATTTCCTGCGGTATATATCGCGGCGTGGCCGTTTCCGACCTGGATTATGCCGAAGACAGCAACGCCGAAGTTGATGCAAATTTCGTAATGACTGGTAATGGCCGTATTATTGAAGTTCAAGGTACAGCGGAGCAAGAGCCGTTTTCTGAAGAATCTTTCCTGGAAATGCTGGCACTTGCAAAAAATAGCATCAGCCAGTTAGCAGCGATGCAGAATGAGGCATTGGGGCTTTAGGCTTGTATTAGATTTTCCTGGGATCTAGTGTATCCCTTACCGCTTCACCTGTGAATATAAGCAGCGATAGCATAGTTGCCAGAACAAGAAAGGCGGTTATACCAAGCCAGGGGGCTTCAAGATTGGTTTTACCTTGCGATAATAATTCACCCAAGGAAGGCGACCCTGGTGGCAGGCCAAACCCAAGGAAATCAAGGGAGGTGAGGGTGGTAATTGCCCCGGTTAATAGGAACGGCATGAAAGTAACTACAGAAATAAATGCATTAGGCAGCAAGTGGCGGTAAATTATCACCCCTTCTTTTACCCCCAGTGCTTTTGCGGCTTTCACATATTCATAATTACGCGCCTTTAAAAATTCAGCGCGCACCACCCTAACTAAGGAAGTCCAGCTAAATAACAGCATGATGCCAAGCATCCACCAAAAATTAGGGGTAACTAAACTTGCCAGGATAATCAGAATAAACAAAACTGGTAAACCCGACCATATTTCAATAAATCGCTGGAAAAATAAATCAATCTTTCCACCAAAATACCCCTGAATTGCCCCTGCGGTAATTCCAAATATTGAGCTGAAAATAGTAAGGATAAGCCCAAATAATACCGATATACGGAAGCCATAAATAGTGCGCGCCAGCACATCGCGCCCCTGGTCGTCTGTGCCTAAGATATTTTCACCGGATGGTGCGGATGGCGCAGGCTTTGGCAAATCGTAATTAATTGTTTTATAATTATATCTGATAAGTGGCCATAGCATCCAGCCATTACCTTTTTCTTTTATTAAATCTTGCACGTATGCATCGCGGTAATCGGCTTCGGATTCAAAATCGCCGCCAAATAAAGTTTCAGGATATTGTTTTAAAACCGGGAAATAAACGGCATTATTATAAGTGAGGATTATTGGTTTATCATTGGCAATAAATTCTGCAAATAAGGTTACTATAAATAATATAGAAAATATTATAGCAGAGTAAAACCCACGGCGGTTGGCTTTAAAATTACGTAGTTTTCGTGCTGTTAGTGGTGACATAAGAAAATTTAACCTATGATTTTTTTGGTGAAATTGTAATATACTCACCATAATCCTTTATATAAACTTCCTTTATATCATCAGGGAATCTTAATTCCTCTGGTAATATAATCATACAAGAACCATCTTTATCTTTTATTACATTACATATATAACTTTTCATAGTTTACCTGTCTATATTAAGATTCACGCTACTAAAAAACATAGCTGCTTTACAAATTTCTCAATTTAGAATTTTGTAAAGTTTTATCAAATCCAAGCCTCATTTTCTTCACTTTTTCCTGTCATTACATTATCAATATCAATAAGCCTATCCAAATTAACATTAAGTGCAGAAGAAATTTTCACAAGTTTTTCAATGGAAATATGTTTTTTACCAAGCTCGAATAAATCCAGGTTATGCGGGTTAATTCCAACTTCCTTGGAAAGCCTGTAGAGGCTTAACTTTTTTGCTCTTCTGGCATTGAGGATATTCTGGCCGATATTTTTACGGACTGCACGGAAATATTTGGTTTCTTCTTTGGTAAGCTGCATGTTCCTAACCCCGTTATAGTTAAACAGATGGCACTCTGATTAAAGAGTGCCAGGGGTTGAAAATCGCCTAGTTCAAGCGCAGGCTTATTTCCCTTGCGGGTATTATATATCACCTACCCCCAGCGCAGAAATGCACGGAAGCTGGGCTTGTTTGTACGAGCCTGTAATTTAAACGTAGAACTAAGAGATTTTCAGCCCCTCAATTTACAACATAAAAGATCGTTATGTGCGAGTCAAAGGAATTTATAATTTGTTATCCGACAGGACGTGCTTATCCGTCATCACCCGAATTTTTTCTTTAAAATTATAGGGTGATCCAGATGAATATGCTGGATGGCCCTATAGTTTGCTAAGTGCGCAAACTCGGGCCATGACGAAAACAATTGTCCGGTGGTAAGAACTTATAATTAAGATATTTCTTGCATGAAACTGGGCGTATGGAAAGTCAACTAAACCTCCCTTCTTTCAAAATCAATCCTAGGGTCAATCAGCATATAGGTTATATCCCCGATTAAATTCAGGATAAGCCCCAGTAAAGTATAGATATATAATGTTGCAAATACTACCGGGTAATCACGCTGCATAATGGCTTCAAAACCAAGCAGGCCAAGGCCATCTAGCGAGAAGATAACTTCAATAAGCAGGGAACTAGTAAATAATATCCCGATAAGCGCCGCCGGAAAGCCGGAAATTACTATTAACAAAGCATTTCTAAATACATGGCGGTATAAAACCTGAGAACCTGTTAATCCCTTTGCCCTGGCGGTTAGTACATATTGCTTGCCGATTTCTTCAATAAATGAATTCTTGCATAGGAATGTAAGGCTGGCAAAGCCGCCAATTACCATAGATAAAACCGGCAGTGTTATATGCCAGAAATAAAAGATTATTTCTGGCATATAACACTGCCGGTTTTATCTATGGTAATTGGCGGCTTTGCCAGCCTTACATTCCTATGCAAGAATTCATTTATTGAAGAAATCGGCAAGCAATATG
>DITJ01000016.1 GCA_002422795.1 Alphaproteobacteria bacterium UBA6187
TTATCACTTTTCCTTGCGATTGCCCAATATATGCTGCGTTTGTAGCGGAATAAATCTATGTTATAATCTATCTCTTCCTTGGCACGTTCCAGTGTGCGCGGGATGCATTCTTCCGGCACATAAGTTAAAACCTGATCATCGGATAGATATTCAAAATAATCATGCAAATCATCATAAGTTATCTGCCGCAAAATCAAATCATCACCAACATGCAGTATAGGAAATGAATGGAAAACATCTGTAGGGGCCATATATTCGCACTTTTCTAATATGTTACAATAAGGCATGATTAAGGGAAATTGTTAGAAAATGCAAGATATTAGTATTTTCTTAAAGAAATATCTAACCATTAACTTATAAATATGCCTTATCCATAAAATCAGTTATGATGACTTTGTATTATTAAATTGGCAGATAATGAAATATAAATATTCCCAGCATGGTTATCATCCTAAAAATGTTTCTTTTGAAGTGGAAGCATTGTTGCTGGATGAAAATAAAGTAAAGATGCTGGGGAACATCGCACTACAAAATACAATAATTGGTAATAACTGGGGTTATTTAAGAGAAATGGCACTTGGTTTTAATCCACTTACAGATCAAATAATCACATGTAAATATGTTGAAAAACAACATAAATACATATTAAACTACGAACATCATGAGAAAACAAAAAAAATAGCGAAGCAATCTTCTTTATCGAGAAAATTATCCAGGAATTTATTAAAGAAAATTTTAATAGCATTTTCAGCTGTAATACAAAATATGCTGCTTAAACATATCATTCTTAAACACTCCCTATTTTCTAGTAAAGAAAACAAAGTACAGTCAAGCTATCTTGAAAACAAAAGCATAAATCAGGTGATAACCAACAAAGCAGAAATAAATATAAAATATACGATTCATCCGCATGTTGATGCGTTATTATATGAGCGTGCCCATTCCAGCCATGAGAGGTTCAGGTAAATGATAAATATGCAAAAATCCCGTGTCCTCATAATAGCAGGTTCAGACCCAAGCGGCGGCGCTGGCATACAGGCTGATATCAAAACCGTAACTGCGCTTGGCTGCTATGCGGCAGCTGCGATAACTGCGCTTACTGCGCAAAACACCACAGGGGTTTTTGGGGTAATGGAAGTGCCGCCTGCATTCGTTAAACAGCAAGTAAGCCTGGTGCTTGAAGATATTGGTGCAGACTGCATCAAGACCGGGATGCTTCATAATACAAAAATTATAGAAGCGTTAGCCGAATTGCTTAGCCAATATAATGACATCCCTTTTATATTAGACCCGGTAATGGTGGCAACAAGTGGAGATTTGCTTATAAAGGGGGAGTCGCCGGTAAATGCGATGCAAACTCTTTTATTTCCCCTTGCAACACTTGTTACAGCCAACATACCGGAGGCAAAAATACTTTCTGGCATAAATATAACAGATACAAAAACCATGATAAAAGCTGGTGAGATGATTCTCACCCATGGAGCGAAAAACGCCCTTGTAAAAGGCGGCCATATGGATGGAGATGTGGTACAGGATATATTAGTTTCTAGCGATGGAAGCTTTAAAATTTTTGAACATAACCGTATAAACAGCCGCAATACCCACGGCACTGGCTGCACGCTTGCATCTGCAATTGCATGCGGAATTGCCAAAGGCGGCTCGCTAAAGGACAGCATTATAAAAGCACGCAAATATGTATATGAAGCCATACGCACCGCCCCTGGTTTTGGAAAGGGCAAGGGGCCGCTTAATCATTTAGTCGGGTGATGGGTGATGGGTGTTAGGTGATATGGCAGTTAAATATTACTTGAAATACACACTAAAGAACTTATATCTATAGTAATTTAGTTTAAGAGTGCCTCGTCATTCCCCGAGTTTCTTCTTCAAAAACTATAGGGGAATCCAGTTTCAAATCTGGATGGCCCTATAGTTTGCAAGTGCAAACTCGGGCCATGACGAAATTAGGAACTCTTTAAGTGAAACTACTATAAACCTATTCCCTGAAACCTGACACCTGAAACCTGATAATGTTCAACTACATCCTCAAACGCATCCTTTTAATAATCCCGACATTATTCGGGATAATGCTGATTAATTTCTGCATAATCCAGGCAGCCCCAGGCGGCCCGGTGGAGCAGGTTATCGCGCAGCTTACAGGAGTTGGCGGGCAGGCAACATCCAGGTTCTCAGGAAACACATCCGGGGATTTTGCATCCAGCGGCAAGGCCAACATGGGGGTTGCAAGCGGCACTACCAGCACATATCGCGGCGCGCAAGGGTTAGACCCGGAAATCATCACCCGAATTGAAAAAATGTATGGTTTTGATAAACCCGCCCATGTGCGTTTCTGGGAAATGCTGACCTCCTATGCGCAATTTGATTTCGGCACCAGCTTCTTTAAAGATAGAAGCGTTGTGTCTTTAGTGCTGGAAAAAATGCCGGTATCAATATCGCTGGGCTTGTGGACAACCCTGCTCGTATATTTTATCTCAATTCCGCTCGGAATAAAAAAAGCAGTAAGTGACGGCAGCCGTTTTGATGTGTGGAGCAGTTCGGTAATTATTATTGGCGATGCTATACCTGGTTTCTTATTTGCAATACTTCTGATAGTTTTATTTGCAGGCGGAAGTTACTGGCAAATCTTCCCACTGCGTGGGCTTACCTCCGAAGGCTGGGAACAAATGAGCGCACTTGCTAAAATAAAAGATTATTTC
>DITJ01000018.1 GCA_002422795.1 Alphaproteobacteria bacterium UBA6187
TCGTTGCCTTGGTAGGCCATTACCCCACCAACTAGCTAATCTGACGCGGGCTAATCTTATAGCGATAAATCTTTCCCCCTAAGGGCGTATATGGTATTAATCCCAGTTTCCCGAGGCTATCCCATACTATAAGGTATATTCCCACGCGTTACTCACCCGTTTGCCACTTTACTCAGTCCCCGAAGGAACCTTTCACGTTCGACTTGCATGCCTAATCCACNNCAGGATCAAACTCTCAAGTTGAATTTGATCGCTGTCAATAAAATTGACAGAAAAAATAATTTTTCTGTACGAAATTAACTAAGAACTATGCATAACATAATTTTTATTTTCTTTAACAAGTTAAAGGATAACAACGCACAGTTTTAGTATGTATTTTATGCGTCGCCGCCTTTGTTTCTTTTCTTATTTTTCACGATTTCAAAGAGCTTTCCGACCGTTTCAGTTTGTTTCATCATCGCGTCGGGAGGTGAGTTATACGCAATTACCCTAGCTATGTCAACACCCATTTTTCATTATTTTATAAAAAACTGCATCTTTTTTTATGAATCGTTATAATTCAATAGATTAAATTTAGATAATTTTTAATCTTTTTTCATAAAATGGTTATAAACCACCTAAAAAGTCTATTAATTTTGTAATTTAGCAATAAAATACGCTCCTATCGCCAGCATTTTTTCTTAAATTAAGCTTCTAGTGCATAATTGATTTACTTATAGCGCGCCTTATGGTAAGATTTTAGTTACATAAAGTCGTGCTAATTTAAAATAAAACAAAATTACAGGGTTTTCTATGTCCAGAGATGGTGGAAATCAGATTCAGGAACACCAAGCAGACCTTGTATTGGGGCTGCCGGAGAATGAAAGTGTTCCTGCTTTCGCTTATAGACTACATAATTATTTACCGTGTGGAGTACCCGAAACCGTTGCTACAAATATAGCCTTAGCCAGTTTTTACCTCTTTGTCTCGGAAATATAGCATTTCAATTGCCTCCCATAGCAGCATTTGGAATGCCCTTAATATATAGCGGAATCGCCGTATTCACCGCATCAGCACCAGCATATGCTGTTACAAAATATTGGGAGCACGGCCAAAAAGCAAAGTGGAATGATGAACATATTGAACATTTCAACGCAAAGACCACACCTGAAATTATAGCAGCATGTATTGTCTTTCATAAAAACTGCACTCCAGAAGATAGAGATAATTACAGAAAATCAATTCATGAGCTATATGAAACCCCAGAAAACCGCCCGGTTATGGATATAGCAGCCCGCGGGATTAAGGAAAGTACCCCACGCCTTATTATAGAAGTTGGAATTGATAAAGATAAAAAATCACTGTCTGTGGAAGAAGACACTGCTGGGTTTTTCAGAGGAAATCGGGGTAATGGCGGTGGAAATGTTGCTATTTCCATGCAAACAAATGATGTACGTCAGAATAAAGGCACTCTAATACATGAACTAGCCCATTATGCTACATATAAAATATACCATAATTATTCGAAGGTTTTTAGCACAGAGGCAGAAAAGCAAGAGTATAAAGCTATACTAGATAAATCCGAAGCCTTAGAAGTAAAAGCACTTAGCATGGATGAGATTGCTGCAGTAAGAACAATGAATGAACCCTATTTACATCCCATTTATGACAATACAAACTCGTGGCAAAAAGAGCGGCATGTAAGAATACCCCAGCTTATTGCGGAAATAGGCCGCGCCCCTATTGAAAAATTATATCCTGATGAATTACGGCACTTCACCGAGACATTCAATCCCGCATGTGAACAATATTTAGAGAGAAAAGGCTATATAAGTGAGCCTGTTACTGAACATCTCACGGTGCAAAGGGAAAATGCCGAAGCATCTCAAGCCATATCACAACGTGCCAATCCTGGAGACCTTATATATGCAGCAAACTTTGCTGATTCAGTCATTTTACGTGCAAAATATCAAAGTTGGGGAACAATACGCCAGCACGCAAAAACATTTGAAGAACAAAATCCCGAACCATCATGTTTTGATTTTTTCTCAAGCAAACCTGAAAATCAATTAACAGCCGAACAGAAACTCAGACAAGATCTATTCAAAGAAATTAATAAGAAACCCAGATATTCTGGGAGCCCTGACCGCATTACTACCCGGGTCTTCCTAGATAAAGCATGTGATAACATGGCCGAATCACTTTCCCGTGCCTATGTAAAAGAAAATGGCGAATTTATGTTCACACCAGCAATTCTTACCACTGATGGCACAAGTTTAAAAGATATTGTTGAAAAGTCGTTTACTGATGCCGCTGTAAGTACAAAAATTCCTAGCGTTCAAGAAGTTCAGGCTGAAGTAGCATCACAATCTATCTCAGACTCAGAAAGAAGAACAGGAATATGTGTAAAAATACATGCAGAAATATCCAGCGCCGCAGAAATCAAGCCACAGGCTCAAGAAACTACGGAGAGGTTAAATAACTTGAATGTCAGAATCAGCAGATCCAATCAAAGTTCCGTTGTTGCCCACAGTGCAATGGTGCGGTAATTGAATATATAATGTAATTTCACTTAAAAATTCCCACTGCGTCATCGCGAGCCACAGGCGTGGCGATCCAGGAATAAACTCCTAAGTATATGCCCACCAACCACATAATTTTTTTCATAAACAGTAATGTCCGCATGTTTATTTAACAAATATGCTGCTCCCAGGCCTGATATACCACTGCCAATTATT
>DITJ01000017.1 GCA_002422795.1 Alphaproteobacteria bacterium UBA6187
CTTTTTCAATCGCCATAGGAATAAAATCAGCACCGTTCGATGCAACGCCTTTAAGGGCTGCAAATAAATATCCGGGTTTTACTTGGCGGGAATCCTGGGTGATGCCAGTTATTTCAATATTTGGGATTGGGGCTGGCTTCCCTAATGCCAAATCCCAAACCCCTAATCCCTCTATATTATTAATAAGTTTCCGCAGAGATAAGCTGTGGTTCTGGTGCTTTGCCATTATCATATCCGAATTCCTTTCGTATTTCATATTGGTTTTCATCCACCGGCATAACATTCAGCATCGGTCCAATACGCGAGATAATCCTGCTTGCTACTGGTGCTGCTACCATGCCGCCTGTTGCGAAACCCCCTGTGCTTTTATTTCCAGTCGGTTCGTCAATCATTACGAATACTATATATTTAGGTTCATTCATAGGAAAAGCGCCGATAAATGAAGATATGATTGCATGGCGGTTATAACCGCCAACCGCTACCTTATCGGCTGAGCCGGTTTTTCCGCCTACAAGGTAACTTGCAACTTCGGCTTTTGAGCCTGTGCCGGATTCTACCACCATCCTGAATAATTTTCTGACATTATCTGATGTTTTAATACTTATAACCCTTTCTGAAGGAATTTCTTCATCATCTATTTTAAGTAATGTTGCAGGATGTAATAACCCACCGTTAATTAGTGCGGCAGTGGCGCTGGTAACATGCATTGGGGTAACCGCAATGCCGTGGCCGTAAGATACGGTCATGCTACTGATTTTACTCCATGTTTGTGGTATAAGTGGGCTGCTTTTTTCCGGTATTTCTATTGGTAACGGGTCAAGTATGCCGATTTTTTTCAGGAAAGATTTCTGTAATGGAATGCCGACATCCAGTGCAATTTTGGCAGAGCCGATATTGGAAGAATATATAAAAACTTCCGGTGCGGTAAGTATTTTTGCCTTGGGATGGTGATCATTTATAGCAAACCCGCCTATTTTTATCGGCGTTGCAACATCATAGATGCTGTTCATTTTTATAGTGCCGCTATCGAGTGCCATAGCCATATTAAAGGTTTTAAAAGTTGACCCCATTTCATATACGCCATAAGTAGCGCGGTTGAATAAATCATCCTGTTTAGCGCTTGTAGGCTGGTTTGGGTCAAAATCAGGAAGGCTTACCATAGCTATCACTTCGCCGGTATTAACATCCATAACTATACCGCTTGCGCCTTTTGCCTTAAAAGTGCTTATACTCTCAAGCAGTGCTTCCCGCACTATATTTTGCACCCTCATATCAAGTGATAATGTAAGTGGGGTTTCGGCATCTTGATCCGAGGATCTGGTAACTTTTCTCAAAAGGAAGCTGTCGAATTGTTTTTCAAGCCCGGTAAGTCCCTTGCCATCAACATTTACAAAGCCCAGTGCATGGGAAAACAGGTTCCGGTGCGGATATACCCTTTTTTCTTCGTCCCTGAAATAAACACCTGGTATACCAAGTATATTGGCTTTGTATTGTTCAGAAGGTGTAAGGTTACGTTTTATCCATACAAAACTTTTATCGCTGCTCAATTTCGCTTTCAGGTCGTTTTTGTCCAAATCACTGAAAGCAGAAAGAAGCTTTTGCATGGCCTGCTGCTTATCCAGCATTACTTTCGGGTTTGCATAAAGTGATGCGGTGGCAAGGCTGGTGGCAAGGATTATGCCATTCCTGTCTATAATATCAGACCTTTTTGTAACCTGCTCAGGTTGATATTCACTTTCAATATCTATATTTGCAATATTCTCGCCGCTTATAACAGCCACATCAAGCACACGCAGGCAGATAACAAGGAAGGCAACTGCAAATAATATCATTACGATATGCAGGCGGTTATGGCTTGCCTCAATATTTTTTGTACTTGCTGCTCCTATGTTTATATGTGTTTTTCTGTTGTCGCCGGGTATCATCTAAAACCCCGTGCGCTGGATAGGATAGGTTTTAGCACGGGTTTGTTTATATTGCCATTAATAGTAGGTTCATTGCCGGTGGATGCAAGGTATAAATTATCAACCTGGTTATTCCTATATACTTGCGCCACTTCCATATTACCTAATTTTAAATATTTCCCGGCAAGTTTTTCCACTCTTTCCGGTTTATTAAGATAAGCCCACTCAGCTTTTAGAACTCGGATAGATTCCTTATCCGCAGCCATCTGGCGGTTTATCTCGGCAAGGTCACGCTTTAAATTGTAAACTTTGTATTTCACCTGGAACAGGCTGAAAATTAAAGCACCAATTATAAATACGCATAATATTGTTACATTCTTTTTCATTGCAGTACCTCCGCAAAGTTATTTAAGATTTAGGATTTAAGATTTATCGTATTTTAAATCTTAAATCTTAAATCCTAAATCTTAAATTCTTTTTGCCGCCCTCAGTTTCGCCGAACGCGCCCTGGGGTTATTATTTGTTTCTTCTTCTGAAGGTATTACTACCTTCCTGGTTATTAACTCAAAATCCAGTTTTGGTTTTTCATTATGGAAAACCAGAACATGCCTTGAAACTCCATCATTCTTGCCGCTCTTCTCATTTAAGAATTCCTTGATTATGGAATCCTCCAACGAGTGGAATGAAACTACCACAAGCCTTCCGCCAGGTAAGAGTATCTTCATTGCCGCCTCAAGCGCCCGTGAAAGTTCTCCAAGTTCATCATTCACCCAGATGCGTATCGCCTGGAAAGTGCGGGTTGCCTGGTCTATTTTCTCTTTTTTGCCATGAATTGCGTCCCGTACAATTTTTGCAAATTCTGTGGTTGTGCTTATAGGGCTTTTTTCTCTAGCCTGCAATATCGCTTTTGCAATATATCGCGATTTCTTTTCTCCGCCATATCTATATATAGTATTTGCCAGTTCTTTTTCTTCAGCATTATTGATAAAAGTGGCGGCATCCATACCATCCTGGCTCATCCGCATGTCAAGTGGCCCTTCGCGCATAAAAGAAAATCCGCGCTCCGCTTCATCCACCTGCATGGAGGATATGCCGATATCGAGTACCACGCCGTTCACGCCTTTTATTCCTTCCTGTTCAAGTAAATCAGCCATGCGGCTAAATTTTCCCTGAAGGAAATTAAACCTGCCTTTATATTCTTCTGCCAGTTTATTGGCAGTTGGCAATACATTCGGATCGCAATCAATTGCATAAACATTGCAATTGGCTGAATCAAGTATCGCCTTTGTATAGCCCCCTGCGCCAAACGTGCCATCTACATATATTTCACCATCGGTTGGCGATAAATATTGTAATACTTCTTTTAGCAGTACTGGGGTGTGTGGTGTAGTCATATTAGTTCGTAGTTCATGGTTGGTAGTTAGTAGTTTATAGTTGTGGCTGTTTAACTACAAACCACAAACTGCCAACTACGAACCACTCGGCGTTAGCCGCAATTTCGCCCTTTCCTGCTTCGCCAAATCCTTGGCTTTGCTTGCGTATATATCAAATTTCTCAGGTGCCCAGATTTCAAAAGTTGCACCTTTGCCCACGAAAACGGCCTGTTCACCAATGCCGATATCTTTCATTAAGCTTTCCGGCAGTATAATCCTGCCTTCGCCATCAAATGGTAATTGGAAGCTTCCGCCGAGTATTGTTGCTGCAAAAGCGTCCCGTTCTTCAGAGTAGGGGTCAAGGCTATCTATGCTTTCACTAAGCCTTGCCATACGTTCCATGCCGCATGATTCTATGCATTCATTTACAAATGAGGCATAGGCTATGACGCCCTGGAAATCTTCCTTTTGCAAGGCCGAGCGGAAATTAGCAGGAACGGAGACGCGTCCCTTTTTGTCTACCTTATTTACATAAGTTGACAAAAATAATGCCAATTTAAGCCCCTTTATACAAAAGCATTATTTGACCGGAATAAACAATCATTTTTCCGGTGTGGCGTATGCCAGTAAGTAATTGAAGTACCTGCATTATAATCTCCGTAAGAGGTTGCGAGGCGAAAGAGTCTTAAGTATCTGAAATACTTTTTCAGATACCTTTGGAACTAACCTGGTGTTTCTACATGAATTCCAGGCGTAGGGCTAAAAGCCCTTTAATTCCATAAACCCTGCCACTGGTACCTCTCTTTAACGCTACTTGCTGGGAGAAAATGGTATTTTATGGTTTTAAATGGGTTTATATGGGGATAATACGTAAATAGATGGGGTGCGTCAAGAAGAGATTTGTTATTATTAAGATAAATTTATGATAAAAACAGGAGTGTTGCAAATATGTGGCGATATGGCGGCTGTGATGTTTTATGGAGAAAACAATTAGGGAAAAGAAATTTTTAGTTGTAATAAAAGTTTAATAATATTCGTGTATTAATGCGTGTATTGTTTTTAATTTATAAATCAAAATAGGAAAATATTATGGCTAATATATTAACAAGGAACGCAGCAAGAGCAGCAGCAAACGGACTTAATCAAGCTACAAAACGCTCTTATTCTTCTAGTATAGAAGGTGATGTGGCAGGGCGTGTTTTTGGCGGATATTTATTGGCGGGTGTGGCAATTGGTGGTGTGAGTGCATATGCGACATCAAATGGTGATCCTGTAAAAACTGCTGCCGGGGCTTTGACTGGAGCTCCTTTCGGTGTTCCTGTGGCTGTAGTAGTACTTGGTTCTATGGCAATTGATGGGCCATTTACATCATCGATTGATCCTGAAGAAGCTAGGAAAGACGAATTGAATGAAGTGGTTGTAAAAGCGGTTTGTGATGCAAAAGATGGAGTAGCTGAGCCTACTAAAGATTCAGCGAAGGCGCTTAGTGCAGATGATGTTAAGAAAATTGTTGCGCAAGCAATAGCTGCAGACAGAGCTGAAAATGGTGATTGTGAAACCAAATTCCAGGATATGTTGAAAGCGAGTAAAGCTGCTGAAAAAACACGCTAATACTAATGCCAGATTGTTATAGCATTTTTCATTTATGCGTTGTCATGTAGTTTATCTATAGTGGTTTTAATTTATAGTAATTCCACTTAATAATTACCCATTATACACCAAATTGCGAATGGAGCACGTGTCCCCGCGCAGGCGGGGATCCAGGGAAATTATATATAATATACAATTGTTTGTGTATAGAAAAAACTGGATCCCCGCCTGCGCGCACTACTGTCCGGTAAAAAT
>DITJ01000035.1 GCA_002422795.1 Alphaproteobacteria bacterium UBA6187
AGGTTTAGCAGTTGGGATAATTAGGGTAGGCAACCCTAACCCATTAATTTCAGAAGCATAATGCATCGCATTCCGACCTCGTGAGTCTTTCGAATTAAATATGTCTTTTCTTGTATGTTCAGGGATATTTTTAACCAATATATCTAAACTATGCGAATATTCAGATCTTACAGCTTCCTGAACCGCATTACGTTTCCCTTTATTTGTAATACCTATAAGTTCAATTTTTTGCGGGTCTGTAAGCCCTTCCAATAGTGATGTTACCAAGTCGGTGTTATTACTACGTGCAGCAATGTGAAGAACTGTATCACCATTTGCATCTTTTTCTTTTAGTAAATCAAACCAGGAATTTTGCAGGGATTCCCTTATAATACCGACTGCTTCTGGAGAGTTAACCCTATGCAATGGTGTTTTACCGTTCGTATCTTTAGTACTGAATATTTGTGTTGCATGACGTTGTTCAAGGTCACTCATCTGGATTTTCAATACTCCCAGTTTATTATTTGATACAGCATAATGGATAGCTGTATGACCTTTTTTACATTGAATATTGAGTAGAGATACTTTTCTATCTGCATTAATATCTCTAAATAGCGCCTCTGTTACTGTATCATTGCCACATACTGAAGCGGCATGAATTGCAGTAATACCTTCCAAGTCCTTTTTAGAAAGTAGTGTTACTTGTTGATCTGTTAAAAGACCTTGTAAATGTTCCCTTACATGGGTGTCATGACCTTTCCTTGAGGCAATACGGGTCGCGGTCATCCCTTGCTTATTTTGTAAACATAATGCACTGAACTTATTTTCTTGTGATACATCAGCCACTAAAGTTCTTGTGTTGTTAGTTGTACCAAATAATGCACTAAGATGCAGAATTGTATCGCCATATTTATTTTGCTCACGTAATAGCGAGCCTCTATCTTCAACATTAGGTGGACTTAGGCGTTTATTGAATGTTTGCAATTCACAACGAAAAATGTCAGTGCCATCTATCTGGGTATGTTGGTTATCAAAATTTGTCATTGAGCAGCACTCTTGTCTAAATGTTAAAAAGATACTTGTTTATATTTATAACATAATAGCAACAGTATGGCAAGGATGTTTAGTTAACATATTAACACTTCGCGGTGGCGTAGGGCTAAGACTTACGCATTATTATTAAAATATCCTTATTAAATGATAGTTTAATAAACAAATTCTACACTTAAGGTGTTGTATCTAAACAGATAACGATAATGAGTATATAAACAGAAACGCCTTGAGCTATACGAAGCAAGTTTCCCGATAAGAAGCTCCACTCATCAATATGGCAAAAAAAGCTACCGGGTGCGCGTATGAAAATGGGGAAAGATCATTTAGTGCCACTCTCAAGGCAGGTTTTAGCAATGCTCAAAGAGCAAAAAGAATTAACAGGGCAATGGAGCTGGGTTTTCCCTAGTGTTGTAAGTCCGCGCAAAGCCATGAGTAACAACACTATCCTTGGTGCAATACGCCGCCTTGGCTATAAAGACAAGACTACAGGCCACGGATTCCGCGCCCTTGCTATGAGTGCCATTAAAGAAAAACTTGGTTACAGGCATGAGGTGGTTGACCGACAACTTGCACATGCTCCAACCAGTAAAGTTGATCGCGCTTATGACAGGGCGCAATTTCTTGATGAACGCAAGAAGATGATGCAGGAATGGAGTGATTATTTAGATAGGGCGGCGAAGGGTGGTGGGAATGTTATTGAGGGGAAATTTAGGAATATAAAAACAGAAGTGCTCTAATTATGACTGATAATAAACCTTTGCAGTTAATAACTGAAATACAAACCTTTAATAAGGAAACGGCTTCTATATCAGAAATTGCTGAATATCTATGCCAGGATTCTCATAGCAGCAATGCAGAAGCAGTAAAATTAGCACTATTATATAGAATAACCAGTGGGGATTTTGAATATACATTTTCGCCTGGAATGCCTTCAGAACTCCAAACAGGGGAATTGACACTAGGCAATAATAACACAGTAGCAACTACATCAAATATATTAGAAATTACACAAAGTTTATATCCATACCTTGAAGCAGCAATTTCTGAAGCAATTTTAGTAGAGAGAAAATTAAGTTTGGATTATGATAAAATCTTGCTGCCTTTGCAGAATTTCACCTGGGGCAATAACACTAATCCAGAATCTTCTGATTTATTAAACCAGGTAATAGAAAGAATTAAGAACAGTATTTTTTCCAGAGAATCAAAAAATATAACAGTGCAGTATAACAGGGTTAAATATATTGAAAATGAACCAAATTCTGCTGAAAGAAACAAAATACACGAATTGTGTTCACAAGAGGAAAAGAAATTAAAATTGGCTCTTGCAAAAATAATTTATATGCCCAAGAAAATGTTTCATCAGTGGGTACGTGCTGAGCGGTATTTACAAAATTATCAATATGAATGTGGCGTACCTGAATATAACGGCTTCTGGGGCGATGCCTGGAAAGGTTATGGTGCGCGTTTACCTGGTTATAGATAATGTACAAGTTGCCCCTCTTGCGGTTATTACCGCGCCGGAAATGCGGTGTGGCAAATCACAATTACTTAACCTTATAGGACGGCTTTCACATCGCCCTCTTGTAGCTTCTAATATTTCACCTGCGGCTATGTTTAGAGTAATTGAAGCACATAGTCCTACCCTGCTTATTGATGAAGCAGACACTTTCTTTAAAGAAAATGAAGAATTACGTGGAATTGTTAATTCAGGCCATACTAGACAAGCCGCTTATATTATCCGTACTGTTGGAGATAACCATGAACCTAAACAATTCAGCACCTGGGGAGCAAAAGCAATTTCTGGTATAGGTACACTGGCAGAAACTATCCGTGATAGGGCTATTATTCTTGAAATGAGGCGTAAACTGCCAAATGAATCAATTGAGCGATTGCGTCATGCAGAAGGGGGGGTATTTGAATGCTTAGCTTCAAAACTAGCAAGGTTTGCACAAGATGCGGGTGTATCCATTGAAAGGGCGTTGCCAACATTACCAGAAGCATTAAATGATAGGGCACAAGATAATTGGGAGCCACTTCTTGCTATTGCTGATTATGCGGGGATGACGTTCATATTCATAGTATAGGCTATTGATTATATTTCAATTTTAGAATAGTAAAAATGTGAGTTCCCCCATATATGCCCCCGGATGTATTTCCTTATGTTCTTGTGGGGTAAATTTATTTACTTATGTAACAAGCTGGATAGATAAAATAAAGAGCCTATATTGTTACATAATGTAGCGCAGTATTTTTATATATTATCAGGATAGAAAACCAGCATATATATTTTACTGCCTAGACACCTAAGCCGTATAGCTACCTTATTTTGCATAAGCTATATTTAACTTATCTGCTTTAGTTTATTCTATTGCAGACTGAGCCAGTGAAATTAGGGCTATGCCTTGTGTATAGAGAAATTATATTCGCTGGCTCTTATTTTTATTATCTGTTTCTTTCTTCAACTATTTCCTTCTCATGCTTTATACGCTTAGTATGTAATTTCTTTGCCTGTTCAATAATTTCTTTATCTTTAACAAAAGATTTATTCCTAATTAAAGAAAGCCTTGCCAGTTCTTTAAATCCTTCTAATTCAGATTGCTGTTGTTCTGGTGATAGGGCGTCTTCTCCTATTTCCCTTTCTTCCTTAATTACAGTTTTTCCAGCAAACTTTTTGAGTAGCCCGGCTTCTTCTAACTGGAATTCCCTATCAAGATTTCTTACTGTATCCGTATATACACGTCCTTTGCGCCCATCAGCAATCATTGCAGTATATTCACCAACTACAACTTGATCATAAGAATCTGTATATTTCTTATCACCCGATACATAACTGCTTATAAATGCAGTGCGGCGGTGCAGGTCTGTTTCAACTTCCTCTAGTGGCCTGGCATCTACATCTCTTTCATAGATGGTTTTATTGCGTAAATCTTCCGGCCTATGCCCTAATATACGCGCTTCAGGTGCTAATTTATGGTTTCTTGCAGACATTTCCTGGCCTTTACCGTCCGGCCTATTAGCAGTAACACGGAAGGCAAGTTCAGTATCGTCAGGTTTATAGCTATATCCAAACTTCTCAGCTTGTTTCTTAAATCTTTCTAAAAATTTATATTCAGGGGACATCATGCCCATAGCACCAAGCTCACAATTACCGCAAACATAGCGGGTTGAGTGCATATCGATAACTATTCCCTGAATTTCAGTGCCTGCAGGAACGCCAGCCTGTTTTATCCTCTCCAGCAATTGTTTTATTACTTTCTTTTGTGTTAGATATTCATATAAGGCTTGTTCGCTATGGTGGAATTTGGTTTCATAAGTAGGGCCTTTAACATCATGGGCATAATGTGATGGCCCATTTTTTTGCACTTCAGAAAAACCTTTCATTTGTGGGCTATGATCATAACCGCAATCATGCCTTTCCTGTAAATTATCTACTGAATCATCCTTGCTTGTGCCGTTACTTTCCCAGGAAGTTTGTACGCTATAAAAATTTTCTCCCATTATCCTTACAGGAAACGATACGAATTTTTCTCCATTCTTTGCAGGATTAGAAAGTATATAACCAATATTTACCATCAAGAAATTAGGCTTAGGGTCGCCATAAGAATCAGTCTGGCTATCTTTTGTAAATTTTGAACTAACAGTATTTTTTATTTTATTTCCGCTACTGGTTAGTTGCGCATGATATTCATCTGCTGGAATTGCGGTTTCTTCAAATGATTTATCCTGGTATTTAAGGTCTAAATCCTTTGTCCATATAACAGAAGAATCTTTGCTAAGCTTAAGCTTTTGCATAGCAAGGGAAGTTTCATGTGAATTTGCAGTGCGATTAAACCAGCTACCTAGGCTGAAATCCTGATCGGATTCTAAAAGGGAAGTGTCTGCGAGTTTTTGTGTTACACTTTTTACGCTGCCATTGCTGGAAAGTTCATCTGCTGATTCAGTATAATCCGGCTCAGAATCTTCAGATTCAGAATAATATACGCTTGATTCAAGATCGCTATCGCTATCTTCATAATCAGAATTAATATCCCTATAGCCACCTTTTTTTGCTATAGGGGATAAATCGCCTGCAAATGGATTCTTGTTGCCACGTGGCGGGGTAGAAGGAAGCTTCTTTTTCATGGGCATACTTCATTTATATTATTATAAGTGTATTAGTAATATGGAATTATTGGAAAGGAAAGGGAATTTGAAGGGGAAAAAATTGTAGAAAGAATAATTGAGTGGTTCAACAAAAGAACCTCCTACTTTTCCCTTTTGGGAAGGGTTGTATGATTTTCAATATGTTTTGTGGTATATTATAATATACTACAAAGGCAGGTTTCTTGTATAACATAATATATAAGAAGCCTCTATTGATAGATTCTACCATTAGTAATCATTATAACAATTGTAACAAATAACATGATTTTATGCCTATAGAATGGTGGGTTTCATTAATATTAGCAATGCTGGCTATCGCCATTTCACCAGGAAACGGCGCGGTTCTTTCCATGCGTTACGGCCTTAAAGGAGGCGTTGCTTATACAAGCCCGGTAATACTGGGGTTGC
>DITJ01000065.1 GCA_002422795.1 Alphaproteobacteria bacterium UBA6187
GAGGTTTAGCAGTTGGGATAATTAACCCTACAATAACAATAACAATTGAAAGTTCTACTAAGGTAAAGGCTTTTTCCGGTTTGTTTAGAATCATCTGCTATCTGCTTATTATTTCTGGTTATAGGTCAGAAATAATTATTACGAAATTAGTCAGTAATTATTTAAATGATAACATGATATATCTTTATAATAAAGGCTATAATAAAGAATTATCTACAACCAAACCTTTGCCAGGTACGCAAAAACATTGCATGAAAACGGTTATAAGTTAAAGATCTTAAGCGCAATCGACCAGTTTTACTATAGCCACCATCTGGAGCAGGTGGGGGTGTTTGAAAGGGGTTAATTATTTTCCAATCCAGAATTGCATAACGCAGCTTGAATCAGAAGTATCGGTCATAATATAATTGCTACTGCCTGCTGCTCCTGTATAAGGCCCAGTTACACATATTCCATTAGAACCAAGAAAATTGCTGGCTGCGGCAATTATATTACCACGTGATGCCAACCCATCATCCGATTTTTGATCAATCATGTAGGCGTTTCCTGGGGAAATCACACCTGCGTTCATATGTGCCGGATATGCTGTTCCAGAACGGCCAAAGCGAATGCCATTTTCAGTTTTTCCTCTTCCATAGATAGCGCCAGCTGCATATTGAGAAATAATCTGATAGCCAGAGTTATTGAATGCGCCCTTTGGCACATTTATGCCGGGAACGGCATATCCTCCTGATGCTATTGCACCTGTATAGCTGCCAGCTATTAGCTTCGATAATTCCAGATGTTTCCATGTGGAGAAATTTTCTGGGCTGTCAACATAACCATTGCCATTTCCATTTGTTGTTGTCCAGTAACTTGAGGCATTCTTCATGTCACCAGGAACTGCATTATATTGAATTTTAAAAGCATTATAGGCTGCTGTGTATTTAGTGATGTCTGTAGTTATGCTGCGTAACTGAGCCTGCCTTACTAAGCCTTTCCCTGCTGTAACCCCAGCAATAATTAATCCGATAATTACAATAACTATTGAAAGTTCTACTAAGGTAAAGGCTTTGGTTAGTTTCTGAGTCATATATAATATAAAAGGTTTACTTCCCAATCCAGAATTGCATAACGCAGCTTGAATCAGAAGTATCGGTCATAATATAATTGCTACTGCCTGCTGCTCCTGTGAAAGGGCCGGTTACACATACTCCATTTGTAGGAATAGCGAAATTAGATGCATTGGCAACTATTTTACCACGTGATGCCAATCCATCATCAAGTTTTTTGTCAAGCAGATATGCATTTCCTGGAGATATTACGCCAGTATTAAGAGAGTTTGGACTTGCCGCGATAGGTTGGCCAAAGCGAATGCCGTTTTCAGTTTTTCCTCTGCCATAGATAGGAGAGTGATTAAATTGAGATATAAACTGATAACCTGACTTTCTTATTGGGCCTCTTGGTGCATTTATTCCAACAACAAAATTTTCTCCTGAAGCTGCTCCTGTATAACTACCGGATATAAGTTTAGCTAATGCAAGATGTTGCCAGGCAAGATAGGGTTCTGCTACTGGAGTTACGTAGCCATTTCCATCTCCATTTGTTGTTGTCCAGTAACTTGAGGCATTCTTCATATCACCAGGAACTGCATTATATTGTAATTTAAAAGAATTATAAGCAGATGTGTATTTAGTAATATCACTCATTACGCCTTGTAACTTAGCCTGCCTTACTAAGCCTTTCCCTGCTGTAACTCCAGCAATAATTAATCCAATAATTACAATAACTATTGAAAGTTCTACTAAGGTAAAAGCTTTTTCGGGTTTATTTGGAAACATCTGCTATATGTTTATTATTATGATTTCCAGCAATAACTATTTGCGGAACTAGTCAGTAATTACTTAAATTATAACATAATATATCTTTGTAATAAATCTATAATAAAGAATCATCTACAGCCAAACCTTTGCCAGATACGCAAAAATATTACATGAAAACGGCTATAAGTTAAAAAGCTTAAGCGCCATTGACCAGTTTTATTATAGCCACCATCTGGAACAGGTGGGGGTGTTTGAGATGGCGTGATTATTAGATTCTACAGCCTTACCGGAACAGCATAAGACCCCATAAGCCTGACAATACTATCCTCTCCAAGTGCATTTTTAATATAATTAATAATGCTATCGCCAACCGCTATAAAACGGCTAACCTCCAGCAGAAAATTATTGCCGCCGCTAGTTGAAAGGATGTTAGTGGTTAAGCCGTGTTTTAAAAATATTTCTTGTAAGGATTCAGTAGCTATATTGGCTGTAACGGAAAACAGGGAGATATCTTCTTCGGTTTGTTCCGGGCGGGTATTTGCTATAGCAAGCACCGGCGGAACTAAGGCCGGGTTTTCTTCTAAAAATGGTATGCGTGCGAAAACATAAATATTGTTGGATTCACCGCCAGGGCGTACCCACCACGGATTGTTTGAATTATCTATTAGAGGCAGCACACCAACCGCAGAAGGTGTTTTAGTGATTTTATCAATCAAATCATCGGTATTATCAATAATATTCATTTGTAGGAAAGTGCCGAAATATTCACGCGCAAGCCAGAAACAATTCTGGTTTGTACCGCCATAAGTATAGATAGACATTTCCTGTTCAATGCTAAGCGAGGTGGAAATAATCATACGCCACATAGTCGCAATAGCCTGGGCGGGAAATACACCATCAGCCTTCCTGATTAATTCACGCAGCATTGTAGCCTCGCGCCCGGCGCGTATAAAGCTTTGGCTGGCAGATGTTTCTTTTTTAAGCTCGCCAACATTTCTTACAACTTCAACCCGGCTTCGCAAAAGATTAATAATCTGGTTGTCGATAGCATCTATTTTCATGCGGAAGTTGGAAAGGTCGTTCATTGGGCTTAAGTATCCTAATATAATGGCTATTAAATATCAAAAATTATGCTAAAGGCCCTCTTTATTGTTTTAAGTGCAATATTTCCAGCTCAGCTTACAAATTTTATATCCATTATATATCAACAACTCGCAATTTTTCAAATTAATATGGTGGCTTATTCTTAATTCGGGTTATCATACACTTTCGTCGCTATCGGGCCAAACTTCCGTAGAATATCACAATACCCTTTTTAACCCTTTTTCTTTTGTTTCGGAGGATTTCACCCTTTCTGCAAATGTTATTGATGATGTTAGATCTTCGTGACCATTAGCCATTCTCTCACCTTCATTTTCCTCCATATGAATTTGACTATAACCAAAATGTCCGGATAATTTAGGCAACATGGCGCCCATACGATCTATCTTTGGACCAATTGAGTCAGTTACTATTTCATACCATGTTTTTGCACGCCAACCTGGCTCTTGTTGGATAATTATTTCTGCACGTTCAGTTGTAGGCTCCGTCAAATTAGATCTAAGCATATCAGAAATTTTTGAATCCTTATGCGCGCTTTCTCTAACTATATTTCCTCCATTGTCTTTCAATGTTTTTAATTCGGCTACACTGTAGCGCCTTAGTGCTGTTTGTAAGGAATCAAGTAATACATCAGGAAGGATTCTTTTATCTTCAGGAAGCGCTGCACTTGCGTCCAGGGCGGCTATTAAATGTGTTTGGGCCCTGCTATAAACTACGCAATTACCGTGCGTTCCTGTATAACCACATAATTTATCGGTTTCTTCCTGCCCTGCACATAATAAAGTTATTGCGGCTCCCATAACACTCGCAGTTAATAATGCTGTTTCTATATTTGCCTGGGCATTTCTTGTATTTGCTAAATATTTCTCGTCATTTTTTATTAAAGAAACGCGGCCATCTTCCTCCCCATTAATCCTGGGCTGCACAAGCCTGTCTTCGCTGAGTGCTGGCAACAGAACAAAACCTGCAAAACCTGCATTGGTTACACTGCTATATAAATCAGATATTGGAAGTTCGTTATTTAACGTTCCTTCTGCACGGAACTCTGCAGCTATTACATAATCGCCGGAAAGCATATGTATAAAATCTTTATGTAATAAATTACCTATATCACGGTTAGATATATCAACGGCATGGTTGACCATTGGAATTAGTGCGTTATCATCCCCTACCCCAAAAGTGCCTTTGATTTTACCAGCATTTTCAAATAAATGTAGTGCGTGGTCTTTCTGGAACGGCACCGTCATCTGTATATCTATTAATGTCTGGAATAGATGCTGTTTTTGTTCCGTATTTAGTTGGTCAATTCCATCCGGCGCAAGGTCCCTTACTGCTGTAAGAGCGCTTAAAAACTCATTCATAGGCGCGCCATCAAGTTTTGGGGCCCCACTCATTTTCCCTACAGTAAACTTGGAATTTTCCTCAAACCCAAATAATTGCTGCATGAGATTGATGTCAGATTCCCTAAAGTCATTCAGTATAACTGCTTTTATATCACTAAATGCGGCTTCCTTGGAGTTGATAATATTGCCTTTTGTGTCGATTTCTGTTACGGCTGCTAAATGCCCGTTACTTTCAAGGACGTCCTTAATATCTTTTATCCCGCTGGAATCTAAATTATATCTTGCATCATGATATGCGGTGGAAACTACTATTTGCATTTCATCGGTTGTAAATTGCGAGTAAGATATATCTCTGCCTGCTGCAATTTCCCCTTGCGCACCTATAATTTTGTCTTGTAATGTTGGTGGCAGTATCTGGAAAATATGCTGGAAATCATGAAATGCCCGGCGTGGATCATCGTAACCTTGCCTTATGCTTCCTAAACAGCCGTCTATATCTAGTTTCGGATTTTCATCTGAAAATAATGTAGTTATTGAATGCCTAATTACAGCCTCTAATGCGCCATTATTTTCCTGACGTTCTTTTTGTGTAAGGTGACCTAGGAAATAACCATCCGAGCCTTCCTGAAGAGCGGCGTGTGAATTTGACATTTTATTACCTATGCTGGGATTAAATCGGATAGATTATTAATAAATTAATTAACATTACCATGAATAAGCATGAGCGGCAATTGATATTTGTTAGGAAATCTCCTGTTTTCCGCAGAAAATATAGGAAATATGCAGAATATTTGTATTTTTATATAAATTGACTTCATTGCCCGCAATCAAGCCTTTCCCGTTCGCTTAATAATATGCCAAATTAAAAATCTATAAAACGGCCAATAAAACCGCATAGCGCAATGTTTTCCCTATAGTTACCAATAAGAGGAACAGAAAAAAATTTGTCCTGAAAATTCCGGCAATCAAAGTAAGAGGGTCACCAATTATAGGCAGCCATGCAAGAAGCAAAGTCCATACGCCCCACTTCTCATAAAAACGCGATGATTTATCAATAGAATCCGCCTTGATAGGGAACCATTTTCTATCTTGAAAATGTATAAGATAACGGCCTAAAAACCAGTTAATACAGGAACCCAGAACATTTCCTGTTGTTGCCACTATCAGAAGCGTAAGGCTATTATTTTTTCCCGCCAGATACAAGCCAGCCAGCACAGCTTCAGACTGGGCAGGAAGTAAGGTTGCAGCAAGCAAGGATGATGCAAATAATAGCATCATGTCGGCAAGATTATTCATAAGCCTTTTTCTAAATATAGTAGTTTTACTTTAAGATTCCTTATTATTCGTTATGTAGCACGCGTCCCCACCTTCGCAGGGACACGTGCTCTATTCGAAATTTGGGGGTATAATGGGTAGTTATTAAGTAAAATTACTATAGCGCCGCGCTATGCCCTGCATACAGCGCGGAACTTTGCTAACCTAAATATCCTTATAATAAAAATAGCCTGCTATAAATTTTCCATCCATTTTTTCATATTTATCTAAAGTGCCCCAGCGTTTATAACCCGAAGCTTCATAAAATTTTATAGCGGTTTTCAAGTTGTTACGCACACTCAGTTTTAATATGGAAAGTCCGGCAGCTACTGCTTCAGTTTCTACTGCTTTCAGTAATTCCTTTGCAAGTCCATATCCTCTGGCCCATGGAGCAACAAAGTGGTTATCAACAATTCCTGCAAATAAACCCGTTTGGTTATTTGGTGACGGCTTAACCAATTGTATTGAAGAGGCAATAACGCCATCAAGACGACCAATTATTAATTGCCGCTCCGGCACAAGCAGCGTGCCTTTCCAGTATGATTCCAGGTGATCACGCACATGGGAATCAATGCGGCCAAGGCCAATGCTGAAACTAAGCGCATCATCAGAAAGGGTGCTTTCGGTAGCATCACATAAATCTGTTAAATCCGTGCCTCTAAACTGGCTGATTCTTTCTATAAATATTGTAGGCTGTGGCTTTGCTTCCTGAGCGTTCTTCATGGCAACCCCCTTACATCTTTAAAAAATTACTTATAAGTTTCAGGCCAACCTGCTGGCTCTTTTCAGGATGAAATTGTGTGGCAACTATGTTTTCATTTGCTATTATTGCGGTAAGCATATTGCCATAATCAACTTTCGCCAGAACATCGCCACCATTTGCACAATCCATCCAGTAGGAATGCACAAAATAAGCGTGGTCACCGGTTTTTATTCCTGCAAGCACAGGATGCTTTTGCGTTATAACAAGATCATTCCAGCCCATATGCGGAACTTTGAGGGTTTTATCGGAATCTATAGCGATAACTTTGCCTTTAATCCAGCCGAGGCCTTTATGAGCGCCCAGTTCCAGGCTTTCTTCGGCAAGCATCTGCATTCCCACGCATACACCAAGGAATGGTTTTTTATCAACCATCGCTGCCTTTTCCATAGCTGCAAGCACTCCTGGAGCTGTTTTAAGACCATTTAGGCAATCCGCAAAAGCACCAACGCCAGGTAGTACTATGTGGCTGGCATTGTTTATATCTTCTGCATTGCTGGAAACTTTCACGCTAATTCCAAGGGCTTGAGCCTCATGCTCAAAAGCTTTTGCAATTGAATGTAAATTGCCGGAGCCATAATCTATAATTGTTACTTGTTTCATAAATCCAGGTGTTAGGTGTTAGGTGATGGGTGCTGGATTAAAGATGCTAGATAATTTCGTGCAAAATGAGCGCATTGCTGCCCAGTACCTATAACCCAACACCTATCACCAAATCATTATACCAATTTAGGAAGCCCTTGGCTAGAACCAAAGGTGCTGCGCTGCAGCATATCGGACATGAACTTGTAGCGGGCGTCATCTTCATTGCTGGCACTTATAATGTCTTGCAACACATAGCCGCGTTTATTTAAATAGAAGCGGTACCAATCGTTAAAATTAAAGCCTATAAAAAGCAATAATCCTAATTTTATTGATTCAATTATCCCAACTGCAACAAACTCGCTGCTTTGCAAGGCCGTTAAAAAGATTTCTACTGCAAGGATAATGGCACTTACAAGCCACATTTTATGGAAAAGCGCCCAAAATACATGCAACATAGCTGCAAAGAAGGAAAAGCCTTCTTTCACAAAGATTGCATTTTCTATTAGTTTGGGGTCGCTGGGATTAACGTGTACGGTGTATATTTTCATAGATTAGTTTTCAGTTGCCAGTTTTCAGTTGCCAGTATCCAATTCCAAAATCACATTTTACTGATAACGGACAACTGACTACTGATAACTACATTATAATTTACCCTTGGTTGAAGGCACTTCATCTTTTTTGCGCTCATCAATCGTTATTGCCTGCCTAAGAGCGCGCGCTAGGCCCTTATAACATGACTCGATAATATGATGGTTATTTTCGCCATATATATTTTCAACATGCAAAGTTATTCCCGCACTTTGTGAAAATGCCTGGAACCATTCGCGGAATAATTCAGTATCCATATCGCCTAGCTTAGGCTTGGAGAAATCAACTTTCCATATTAAATAAGGGCGGTTAGATATATCAAGTGCCACACGGCTTAAAGTTTCATCCATCGGGATATAGGCATGGGCATAACGGGTTATGCCTAACCTTTCCCCCAGCGCCTTGCTTACAGCTTCTCCCACTGCCCAGCCGGTATCTTCGGTTGTGTGATGGAAATCAATATGTAAATCACCTTTTGCCTTAACTTTCAGGTCAATAAGGCTGTGGCGGGATAGCTGGTCTAGCATATGATCTAGAAACCCTATACCAGTCGAATTTTCATATTTGCCAGTACCATCCAGGTTAAGCTCTACACTTATCTGGGTTTCCTTGGTGCTTCTTTCTACTTTTGCCGTGCGCATAATAATAGTTCAGGATTTAAGGTTTAGGGTTCAAAATAATTTTTATTGATACCCAATTACTCAAATATATAAACAAAACAGGTTAGAAAACAAGTTTTAATCCTTAGGCTCTGTTAACAAAGCATTTCATGACTGCATTTTGTATCTTTTTGGCTGCAAATTTAAGAAATTTTGTTTCAAATAGTACCGCTATTAGAAAGAAATTTCTTAAATTTTCGCTCAAAAATATACAAAAATGCCTCTATAAAAACTTTGTTAACAGAGCCTAGTTTTATTCAGGAGTTGCATATATACTCATTCTGTCTCAAACCGCTGATTATAATGCCTCGTCTTTATTTGTTATATAAAAAAGTTAAATCTTTGAAATAGAGCCACTATTACTTCAAATTTAACTTTTCCCTATAACAAAAAATACTTGATTCTAATCTGCAGTTTGAAACAGAATGAGTATAATCGAAATCAGGCTAAGCATTCTTCTTTTGCCTAAGCATGAAAACTCCGGTTGCAAGGGTAATAAGAGTAGCCATATAAAATATAACCTGCAACTGCATTGGTCTTTCACTATATCCAAGAAGAATGTGTAAGGTGCTGCCTGCAATGCCCTTTTCTGAAAGTATAGATGATGTATCCCATAATACATTGGCAAAGCTGGAGAAATATCCGGCAGCAGTTAAATATCCGGCGCCAATAGATGCCATTCCTGCAGCAACAAACATCAGTAGCCATGTTGTTGTGCTGAAAATATGCTTAGGTGAAATCTTAATAAGACCTAAATATAGCATCAATCCGGCAATACTGCCACCGGCAAAGCCAATTGCACTTCCTATGCTAATATCAACAACGGATTGCTTTGAAGCAATCATGCCATGGATGAATAGCACTATCTCAGCTCCTTCACGAAGTACCGCAATAGCAATTACCACCGCCATTGAATAAATCGTAGCTTCACCGGCAACTATATCTTTGCCCAGTTTCTTAATATTATTGGAAAGCTCCCTTGCATGACGGCTCATCCAGATTACTGTCCAGCCTATCATAAAGGTTGCTGCAAAAAGAATACCGGCATTAAACAATTCCTGCCCCATACCTTCCGCCATATTAGATATTTCATTGGCAAAGAATGCAATAATGGATGCACCGAAAATGCCGGCTGTAAATCCTAGTAAGACTATTTTCCACCGCCCTTCAATCTCACGCGTTGCCGCCATGATAACACTTAGAAGCAGGGAGATTTCAAAAATCTCACGAAAAATGATTATTGCGGTAGAAAACATTATTGTACCTTTATAACACCTTGAGCTGTTTTTTCATTAAATTCACCAAAGAATTTATATTCACCCGGTTTAAGTGGACCTACTAATATAATTCCTTTCTTGCCACCAGGGATGATTTTTTCGCGGTGTAAATCGTGGCTTTCAAATTCTTCAGGAGTAGCATCCTGGTTATCAACGATAATTTTTACCTTTTTATCAGCAGGTATAATTAATTCAGAAGGTGTAAAAACATGGTCTTTTATAACCAGGTTAAATTCTTCAATTTTTGCATCGGCAGCGCCAGATGAAACCGCAGATAATGTTAAAAATGCAAATAATAGTAAGTATTTCATAAATATAACCTAAATAAAGTGATAATGATTATCAATCACAACATGATTAATACTTTTAATTTAGCCGCGCAAGTGATTTTTTACTTAATTTCGAAAAAATCATACATAAAGTGTATAACCCCTGCCGCGCACTGATTTCAAATGCACTGGTTTTTTGGGGTTATCCTCTATTTTGCTTCTAAGGCGGGTGATTTGCACATCAATAGTGCGCTCATTCACACCATCACATAATTTTGCCATATCTTCCCTTGATACCACCTGGCCTATATTACTGCAAAGCGCACCAAGAAGTTTTGCTTCATTGGCGGTTA
>DITJ01000083.1 GCA_002422795.1 Alphaproteobacteria bacterium UBA6187
GTATTTCTGAGGTTGAAGCTATAATTTTATGCGTTCCAACGCCGCTTAATAAATACCGTGAGCCAGACTTAAGCTACGTTATAAATACCACAGAAAGCCTGTTGCCATTCTTGCGGAAAGGTCAGGTGCTATCGCTTGAATCAACAACTTATCCTGGCACAACTGATGAAGAACTTGCCACGCGCCTTGTAAGCCAGGGGTTTAAGCTTGGAGAGGATTTTTATCTCATTTATTCACCGGAACGTGAAGACCCGGGAAATAGTAAATTCAACACCCAGACAATTCCAAAAGTTGTTGGCGGATATACCACAAAATGCCTTGAGGTTGGAGTTGCTTTATATGGCGGTATAATTGATAAAATTGTACCGGTTAGCTCTACAAAAGTAGCGGAACTTACCAAGCTGCTTGAAAACATCCATCGCTCAGTAAATATCGGGCTGGTGAATGAGATGAAAATAGTTGCCGATAAAATGGGTATTGATATCCATGAAGTTATCGATGCCGCGGCTACAAAGCCATTTGGTTTTACAGCATATTATCCAGGCCCTGGAATCGGCGGGCATTGCATTCCTATTGATCCTTTTTACCTAACATGGAAAGCCCGCGAATATGGCTTGCACACACGCTTCATAGAATTGGCCGGAGAGATAAACAGCGCAATGCCTAATTGGGTAATTGGCAAAACAATAGAAGCACTTAATGTTGAAGAAAAGTCTTTAAAAGGCAGTAAAGTCCTTGTTTTGGGAATATCTTATAAAAAGAATGTTGATGATGCGCGTGAATCACCATCCGTTGAAATCATGGAATTGCTTAAAGAACGCGGTGCAGATGTTCAATATTCAGACCCTTACTGGCCATCATTTCCAAAAAAACGTGAGCATCATTTTGATTTAAAAAGTATTGAAATAACTCCGCAAAATATACAGTCGTTCGACTGCGTAATCCTGGTAACTCCGCATGATAATTTTGATTATAAAATTATTCTGGAAAATGCCAAACTTATAGTTGATACCCGGGGCATATATCATAAAGAGAAATCTAAAAATATTATTCATGCCTAAATAACTATTATCAGTCCTAAATCTTCTATTATATAGTATTTTAACTTTGTAATGGACGGCTTCGCCCCTGAGTCATAGTGATGAGCCGAATGACTAAACGGCAATTCGAAAATTATAGCAATTTAACTTTATGTCTTTGCATGTCTGCTATAAAATTTATAGTACTGTATAACCGGATTTAGAACTTCTTAGAATGTATAAGGATGCGCATGGGAATTAGATTTTGTTATTTTATCCAGTGTTGTGTAGTTCTGCTTATGTTATCCCTGCCCTTCCTGCAGCAGGCTTTTGCACAAACTATCCCATTTTTAAAATCCAAGAATTATGAAGTTATTTTTGAAGTGGTAGATAAGAAATTAAGAATATGGCTTGAAGAAGTAAGCACATTAAGAAAATCTGAAGAAGATGTGCCTTCAGTTTCCCTTCTTAAGAAACGAGCTGAGGATGACCTGCCTGAACTGCTTAAAGCATTACATTCGCGTGGCTATTATAGTGCGGTGATAAATGTTAATATAGTTGAAGGCGCAGAAGGAAAGAAAGATAAAGCAATATATAACATACAACCAGGTGCGCTTTATCATATTGAATCTGAAGAAATAACACTAATCCCCCCTACCCCCGCCGATATTAAGATACCGGACTTGAAAGCGGTTAAACCATCAATAGGAAAACCTGCGGATGCAGGTGTATTGCTGGAAGGGGCAAGTATTATACGAAAATATATCGCTGAAAATAACTGTTTGCTATCTGTAGATGTAAAGCCGGCAATGCGCCTTAACACGGCTAAAAATACCGCCTCTGCCTTTTTTGAAGTAGCAACAGGGTCAAACGCTAATTTTGGCGAGCTTATAATAAACGGTAATGAGAATGTAAAAGAAAGTGCCATCCGCAAACTGATTCCATGGAAAAAAGGTGAATGTTTTAATGCCAGCACAGTTGATAAAGCGAAATCAAAACTCCTGAAAAGCGGATTATTTTCCGTTACAGAAATTACGCCCGGAGCCATGCCGGATGAGAACGGAGAAGTGGCTGTAACAATTACAATAAAAGAGCGTTTCCACCGTACTGTAAAAACAGGTCTCAGTTATATGACTGATGAAGGATTAGGAATAAGTGCCGGATGGGAACACCGCAATTTATTTAAAGGCGGTGAAAAACTGGAAGTGCTGGGTGTGGTATCGGAGTTGAAATCTTCGGCCGAAGCAAGCTTCACCAAACCGGCCTTTCTGCGCTCTGATCAATCTTTAAAATTAGGCGCGCGCGCAGCCCATGAAGAGCCAGCAGCATATACATCTGATAATATCTCCCTTACATCACTGATTGAGCGCGAACTTAATAATTATTTAAGAGTTGGTGCAGGGGTTGGTTATCGCCTATCACATGTAGAGGATATTATCACCGGGGAAGAAGATTATGGATTAATCTATTTACCGCTTTATGGCGCATATGATAGCCGTGACGATGTTTTAAACCCTAAAAAGGGCATTAATGCCCGCATTGATGGCGCTCCTTATTTTGATACACTTGGCAGTGATGCAAGATTTATCCGTACTGTTGCAAATGCCAGCACTTATTTTTCATTACCGGGCAGGCTTGAGCCAGTTCTTGCAGTGCGTGGCGCACTTGGCTCTATTAACGGGGCATCTACCAGTGATATTCCTGCGGATGTACGCCTTTATGCAGGCGGCGGGTCATCGGTGCGCGGTTATGGCTACCAGGAACTTTCCCCGGAATTAAATGGCGAACCAATCGGGGGAAAGTCATTGATGGAGATATCTACTGAAGTACGCATGAAATTTACAGATACATTCGGAGGCGCTGTATTCCTTGATGGCGGTAATGCGTTTGAAAATGAATATCCAGATTTCAAAGAAGGTGTGCGCTGGGGTGCTGGTGTTGGCATCAGGTATTATACTGGTTTTGGCCCACTTCGGCTTGATGTAGCCATGCCGCTTGATAAACGCACTAGCGACAGCAGTTATCAGCTTTATGTGAGTTTAGGGCAGGCCTTCTGATGCATATATTAAAATATATCACTAAATTTATTTTTATAATTTTGTTACTGACCATATTTGCTGGCGTTGTGGCATTGCAAACCCCGTGGGCAAAGAATAAAATAGCAGCTGAAATTGAGAAACAGCTTGATACAAAAATTAGTAACCTTTCGGGTTTTTTACCTTTTTCACCTTATATAGGAACATTGGAATTAAAAGATAGCCTGGGAATATGGCTAGAGGCTGAAAATGTTTCTATAAAATGGGGGATGGATTTTTTCCCGCTTAGTTTCCAAATTAGCAGCTTAAATGCAGAAAAACTTAATTTTCTGCGAATGCCTGAAGAATCTGGCAATAGCAGCTCGGATTCAATTATTCCTGAAATACGAATTAATAAAATTACATTACCGCACATTAAAATTGATAAGGCAATAACCGGGCAAGATTTGATATTTACTATGGAAGGAAGGCTTCATATTTCGGAAGAAAAATTTCTCGGCACATTACAAATATCCATTCCAGAAATTAGCCAATTTTACACCGCTTTACGCGGGAAACTTGAAGCAGAAATAAAACTAAGTGGCACATTATCAGCCCCGCAAGCTAAAATAAATGCTTCATTAAAAGATGAAAATAAAATTCTGAAATTGGCAACATTATTGCAAGTAAATAATGATTTGTTAGAATTTACAGATATAAATGCCGAAACAACAGGGTTAAATATCACAGGCACTTTAGCCTATAATACCGAAACAGAACTATCCGATGGCAGACTTAATATAAATGCAAATAACCTTGCTGGTCTTAGCCCCTTTCTAACAAGTGATATAGGCGGAACAGGCGAAGCACTGATAAATTTAAAAAATATTGATGGCAAACAATCTTTTGATGCACAAGGAAAACTGCAAGGTTTAGTTTATGCTGATACAAGCGTGGAATCATTAATATTTAACCTTAATGCCAGTGATTTATTTGCAATGGCAGGATTAAATGCAGATATTCAAGTTGCCAATATAAAAAACGCCGAAACGATAATTGAAAATCTTACCATTAACGCTAAAGGCAGCAGTAAAAATACCGATCTTGTTATTGCCGCCAAAGCAATAGGGACAATGCCTTGGGAAGCACGTATACACGCAAGGCTAGAATCCACACTAGCTGATTGGAAGTTCCATGTAGATAAGTTACAAGGGAATGTTGATGGCAATAAAATAGCCATCATTACACCTGCTATTATTGCAAAAACAGATGACAAATTTTCCATGCAGAACATGCGCTTAAAAATTGCAGAAGGAAGTTTGCGGGCAGAAGGGTTTTATTCACAGCAGAATGTAAATCTTAAAATCACCCCCTCAAATTTGCCACTTGTGGTGCTTACAAACAACCAATTTAATGGAAAGCTCAATGGTAATATTAATGTAACCGGAATAGCCGCAACCCCAAAAGCTGCATTTGATTTACGCGTTACAGGCCTTGCCGCAAACTTAGGCAAAGAAGGCGGCTTTACACTTAATTTAAAAGGCGCATTAGAACCAGACACACTTTCACTAAACGCTACCATTGCTGATATACAAGGTAAATCCTACGCTGATTTAAAAATCCCTGCGCAATTCTCCCTTTCTCCTTTTAATATTGCACTACCACCTGATGGAAATATAAGTGGCACTCTTAATATCAATTCTAAAATCAACCAGTTTATAACTTTATTCCTGCCTGCCGACCATAAATTAAGCGGCAATGCCAATGGCATATTTAATATAGGAGGCAAACTTAATAAGCCTTTGGTGACAGGAAAAATCTCCCTAAAAAATGCCCAATATGAAAATCTTTCCACCGGAACAATCTTAAAGAACATGCAAGTGCAGCTTGAAGCAAAGCAGGAGCGGATCGAAATTATTAATGGAACTGCGCAAGCGGGTAAAGGCCGCGTTAATTTAAGCGGCTATATTGGTCTTGGTGCAGGCCACCCCATTTCAATCCAGGCATTTTTTAAAGAAGCGCAAATAGTAAATATGCGCGAAGCGACCGGCACTGTAAATGGAAAAGTTCAAGTAAGCGGTGATATAACTTCACCACTAATTGCAGGAAATTTAGCTATAGGGCCTATGGAAATACGCCTGCCTGAGGGATCGGAAGTTAATGTGCCACAGGTTAAAATCCGTAATCCCAAAATCCTGCCAAAACAGGTTTGGGAAAAAGAACAGGAGCAAAAATCCCGTCCGGCAAATGTTAAACTTAATTTAAAAATTGAAATACCTGCCCGGGTTTTCGTGCGTGGGCGAGGGTTAGACACAGAAATAAGAGGAGCCGTTACAATAAAGGGAACTATGGCAGAGCCGGAAATAGAGGGCAAATTCCAGTCGTTGTACGGAACTTATGTATTGCTAGACCGAGAACTTAAAATTACTGAAGGAACCCTTACATTCCGTGGGGCAATGCCGCCCTCCCCTTATTTAGTTTTACTTGCGGAAACTACCACTAAGGAACTCTCTACAGGTGTGCGTATTGAAGGCTCTATCCACTCGCCTGAACTTACCCTTACCTCTACCCCACAGCGTCCTGAAGATGAAATAATGGCGCATCTGCTTTTTGGGCGGTCACTTGCCAGCATAACACCATTACAGGGAATTCAGTTAGCGCAGGCGATACAAAAGCTGCGTGGTAAAGGTGGCGGGGTAGATTTTTTAGGAAAAGCACGCAACCTGCTTGGTATACAACGCCTTAGCGTCGGCGAAACAGATAGCGGTAAATTTGGCGTGGAAGCAGGGAAATATATCACTGATAAGATTTATATCGGAGTGGAAGGCGGCGCGGAACCTGAAGCCGGCAAAGTAAAAGCCGAAATTGAAGTAAGCCCGCGTTTTTCAGTAGAAACAGAAACCGGAGGTCGCTCCAGCGGTGCGCGCTTTAACTGGAAACGTGATTACTAGAGTATGGGATTAGATTCACGCTTTCCATTGTGGCATCAATCTATCTCGACTCCAAATCCTGTAATTGATAATGTTGTAAATAATGTTGCATCCAACTTTGAAGTAAGACAATCACACAATACATACGTTCCTGGCCTAAAAAGTTATAATACTAATGCTGAAGGAATTGGTAATATTTTTAATAATAGGCTTCCTGGTCATCCACACTGACGACGAATTCAACAACAGGC
>DITJ01000006.1 GCA_002422795.1 Alphaproteobacteria bacterium UBA6187
GGCTTCCTGATGCGCACGTGCAGGCACCTACCGCAGGCTCGGTGATACTTGCAGGTATCCTATTGAAACTTGGTGGTTATGGCTTCTTGCGTTTAGCACTCCCTATGTTACCGCTGGCAAGTGAGCATTTTGCCAATCTTGTTTTCACGCTTAGCGTAATTGCGGTGATATATACTTCACTTGTGGCGCTTATGCAGGAAGATATGAAAAAGCTTATCGCTTATTCATCCGTTGCGCATATGGGTTTTGTTACTATAGGTGCATTTGCATTTAACAGACAAGGCATTGATGGCAGTATATTTGTGATGATAAGCCATGGGCTTGTATCTGCAGCATTATTCCTTTGCGTTGGTGTTTTATATGACCGCCTGCATACCAAGGAAATCGCCCAATATGGCGGTGTTGTAGAAAGAATGCCGAAGTTCGCGGCAATATTTATGTTATTTACTATGGCATCAATCGGCCTGCCTGGAACCAGTGGATTTGTAGGCGAGTTGCTTACTATGGCGGGTAGTTACCAGGTGAGCAAGATTGTGGCGGTATTTGCTGCAACCGGGGTTATCCTTGGGGCTGCATATATGTTATGGCTGTATAAGCGCGTTATGTTCGGCGAACTTACCAATAAGGAAATATTGAAGTTTAGTGATATTAGCCTGCGTGAAATAGCAATGTTCCTGCCGATAGTAATATTAGTTATAGTTTTAGGTGTTTATCCTTCTATTATTTCTGATGTTACTGGGCCTTCGGTTGAGAACCTTATTGAGCAAATTAAGTCCGGGATTGGAGTGGAGAGATAGATGGCTGAATTTATGGTTTCTGATTTACTAATGCTCCTGCCTGAAATTATCATACTTTGCGCAGCATTATTTTTATTGATTGGCGGGGCTTGTGCTGGTGATAAATTCATGCCTGCAATAAGCAAACTTGCGATGCTGGCGATGTTGGCCTCCTTGAGCTTTGAAATATCCATTCCGCATGAAACATCCATAGTATTAGATGGTATGTTTATCAGCACTGGTTTCACCTCATTTGCCAAAATACTGATTTTAATTGGTTCATTCTTTTCCACTTTCCTTGCAATCGGTTATTATAAAAATAACCCTAAATATATGGTGGCTGAATTCCCGGTGCTGATATTGCTTGCAACTGCTGGCATGATGTTCATGGTTTCATCTAACGATCTTCTTTCTTTATATATGTCCCTGGAATTGCAGAGTTTGGCGCTGTATGTACTGGCGGGGCTTCATAAAAATAATATTAAATCATCTGAGGCGGGGCTTAAATATTTTATGCTTGGTGCGCTAGCTTCAGGCATAATGTTATATGGTGCGTCGCTGGTTTATGGCTTCTCCGGCACTACTAACTTTGCGAAACTAGCTGACTTATATACGCAAGGCGGGGTGCTGCCTGTTGGTGTATTGGTTGGTTTGGTTATGGTGATAATCGGCCTGTGCTTTAAAGTTTCTGCCGCGCCTTTCCATATGTGGACACCGGATGTTTATGAAGGTGCGCCTGTGGCTGTTACAGGCTTTTTTGCAGTTTCCCCAAAAATTGCGGCAGTTTGCTTGTTTGTGAGTGTGTTATCTTATCCGTTTGCGCTTTTAGCCGGGCAGTGGCAGCAGGTTATTATTCTGGTTTCAGCATTATCCATGATAGTTGGTGCATTCGGCGCACTTCGCCAAAGCAATATAAAAAGGCTTATGGCATATAGCTCAATTGGCCATGTGGGTTATATATTAGTGGGTCTGGCTGCTGCAAATTCTGAAGGCGTGCGCGGGATATTAATTTATATATTCATTTACATGACCATGACCATCGGCATGTTTGCCTGCATAATGATGGTGAAATCCAAGGAAGAATCATCTGAAGATATTTATGCTTTTTCCGGCCTTGCTAAAACCAGGCCTATGCTGGCTATGGCGATTGCGATAATATTATTTTCAATGGCAGGTATTCCGCCATTTGCCGGGTTCTTCGGCAAATTCTTTGTGTTTATGGCCGCGGTGAAGGCTGGTTTATACGGCCTTGCTGTTATCGGGGTGCTTTCAAGTGTAGTGGCGGCATTCTATTACTTGCGCATTATAAAAATAATGTATTTTGATGAGGCAGGCAGTCCACTAGAGCGTGATTTAGCTTATGAGCTGAAAATAGTGGCGGTTATATCTGCTGTATTTAATTTACTGTTCTTTATATCATTTACACCTGTAGTTAATGCGGCTGCGAAGGCGGCAGGGGTGTTTTTCTAAAAATATTGTGCAAAGGTTTTCAAAATACAATTGACATGCGAATAATTCTTAATTATAGATGCGAATAATTCTTATTATTAAAGTGTATCTAAATGGAATTTTGTATGTCTAAAAATTATTCTTTTATAAAGATTTTATCTCGTCGTAATCTTTTGATTTCTACAGCAATTATACTTGTTTCTGCTGCTACTGATGCAAAAGAGCCTAACTTTAATGAAGCTACTAAGTTGCCTCAAGTTACAGTTGAAGCCACAGTGATACCAAATGCTGGTGAAGTTGATGGTTACAAGACTGGGGTTAGCCGCAGTTCGACTCGCACAGACACACCTCTACTTGATATACCACAATCAATTTCCGTAGTAACGCAAGATCAGATTCAGGATCAGAATATAAAGAGCATTAGCGAGGCGGTCAGATATGTTCCGGGCGTCTCAATCCATCAGGGTGAAAACAACCGTGACCAGATAACCATTCGCGGAAACAACACAACAGCTGACTTCTTCATTGATGGCGCGCGCGATGATGCACAATATTTCCGCGATTTATATAATATAGAGCGCCTTGAGGTTCTTAAAGGATCTAACGCTATAGCATTTGGACGCGGAGGTAGCGGCGGCGTTATAAACCGCGTATCAAAAACAGCGGATGGAGAACGCGTACGTCAAATTACTCTATCGGGTGGTTCGTTTGCAAACAAACGTGTTCAGACCGATATCGGTGACAAAATTAACGATAAAGTATCTCTGCGCCTTAACAGCATGATTGAAGATACCGAAACTTTCCGCCAATACGGCAACCTGCAACGTTATGGTATCAATCCTACAGCTACGTTTAATATCAACGATGATACCAAGGTTGAGGCGGGGTATGAGCATTTCCATGATGAGCGGTTTAATGACCGTGGTATACCATCACATAACGGCTATGCGTTCTACACAGATCCCAAAACATTCTTTGGAAATCCGGAGCAAAATGTTTCAGATGCTACCATTAACTCAGGATATGCTATCATAACGCACGAATTCACAGAAGATACACAGTTGCGGAACTACACACGCTATACTGATAATTCTAAATTCTATCAGAACGTATATGCGTCAAGTGCGGTAAATTCCTCAGGTGATTTGACTATCTCTGGTTATAACAATTCTGTCGAACGCGGTAATTTTACCAACCAGACTGATGTGACTAAGAAGTTTGAAACCGGCTCACTCAAGCACACTGCATTGGTCGGTATGGAAGTAACGAGGCAGGATTCAGAAACTTTCCGTAATACCGCCTTCTTTAACGACACAACAACCTCAGTGACTGTTCCGGCAAGTAATCCTATTACTACAGATCCCATTACTTACAGGCAGTCTTCAAGTGATGCGGATAATAGTTCTGAGGTTCGCGTTTACGCAGGATATATTCAAGATCAAATAGATATAAACAAATATGTTCAAGTTATTGGTGGTCTGCGTTTAGATAGCTTTGAAATCGACTATCACAATAACCGTAATGGGACTGATTTAAGCCGTACGGATAACTTGGTATCACCACGTTTGGGTGTTATACTAAAACCACGTGAGGATGTTTCGGTTTATGGAAGTTACAGTGTAAGCTACTTGCCTAGCTCTGGAGATCAATTCTCGACTTTAACGGCGCAGACTGAAGGTTTAAAACCGGAGCACCTTGAGAACCATGAAATTGGTACGAAGTGGGATATAAATCCGTCATTGAATGTATCGGCTGCTATTTACCAGCTTGATCGTACCAATACAAGCGCCACTGACCCTAATGACCCTACAAGACTTGTTTCTACGGGAGCATCACGTACCCGTGGTGTTGAATTCGGAGCAACCGGAAAAATCACTGATAAATGGCAGATTATTGGTGCTTATGCATTTCAGGATGCTGAAATCACAAAAACAACAACTGCAGCAGCTTCCGGCGCAAAAGTTGCTCTAGTGCCACAAACCATAGTGTCGATCTGGAATAAATATGATTTCACGGAAAAATGGGCTGCTGCAATTGGTGTTATTAACCAATCTGACCAATACGCAGCTGTTGATAACACGGTAAGGCTAAAAGGTTTTACACGGTTTGATGGTGCGGCTTTCTATAACATAACTCCAGACTATCGTCTCCAATTGAATGTCGAAAACATTCTGGACAGGGAGTATATTGAGACTGCGCATAATAACAATAATATACAGCCTGGCTCTCCCCAGAGATTTATTTTGTCACTAACAGCAAACTTCTAACAATTAAAGGTTCGAGACTAACGGAAAATGGACTTCAATTTCCTATTCTCGAACCTTGTTATACCAATTCCATAGGGTGGGATGCCGACCGACAGGTTTGCATCCTTCCCTGTAGTTAATATACAATTTCATTTTAAAGCACACAAATCCAAAAAATATTTCCTCTTGCAAACAATTTCCAAAACCTATAATAAAAACTTACATTTTGTAACATAGAATTTAGAACAGGAATATACTCTATGAAACCTACCCAAAAGCCAGGCAATGCCTGCTTCTCCTCCGGCCCGTGCGCAAAACGTCCAGGTTGGAATCTTGAATCCCTTGCAAATGCTGCCGTTGGCAGGTCGCACCGCGCTAAAATAGGCAAGGAAAAACTTAAAGAAACAATCGATAGAACCCGCGCTATACTTGGCATTCCAGCTGATTACCGCATCGGTATCGTTCCAGCATCAGATACCGGCGCTGTTGAAATGGCGCTATGGAGCCTGCTTGGGCCACGCGGTGTTGATGTACTACACTGGGAAAGCTTCGGCTCAGGCTGGGCAACTGAAATAGTAAAACAGCTTAAACTCCCGAATGTAAATTCCTATAAAGCTGAATATGGACAATTGCCTGATTTATCTAAAGTGAATTTTGCTAATGATGTGGTTTTCACATGGAACGGTACAACTTCAGGCGTAAAAGTACCGAATGGCGACTGGATTTCCGCAAACCGCGAAGGCTTAACAATCTGTGATGCTACCAGCGCAGTATTTGCAATGGAAATGCCGTGGGATAAGTTGGACGTTACCACCTGGTCATGGCAGAAAGTTATGGGCGGAGAAGGTGCGCATGGCATGATTGTGCTATCACCTCGCGCTGTAGCCAGGCTTGAATCTTATACTCCTTCTTGGCCTATGCCAAAAATTTTCACCCTTACTAAGGGCGGCAAACTTATTGAAGGTATTTTTGAAGGCGAAACTATCAACACACCTTCAATGATTGCTGTGGAAGATGCGCTTGATGGCCTGCGTTGGGCTGAATCAATTGGCGGACTGCCTGCCCTTATAAAGCGTTCTGATGCTAACTTGCAGGCTGTAAAAGAATGGGTAGCAAAAACTCCTTGGGTTGATTTCCTTGCTGAAGTGCCGGAAACCATTTCCAACACTTCTATCTGCCTGAAAATAGTTGATCCTGCATATAATCTACTTTCAAAAGACGAACAGGAAGCTAAAGCAAAAGAAATAGTATCATTACTTGGCAAAGAAAAAGCCGCATTCGATATCGGTTCTTACCGCGATGCTCCAACTGGCCTTAGAATTTGGGGCGGTGCAACTGTTGAAACCTCTGATATGCAAGCGATACTTCCTTGGCTTGACTGGGCTTGGAATGAAGTAAAAATGAAAAATGAAAAATGAAAAATTTAAGATTAACTTAAATACACATTTTACATTTTTAATTTACTTTCTATTTTTATGAATAATGATTTAAAGGCAAGAACAAAGAAATTTGCTTTGAGAATAATTAAATTAGTAGATTCCCTTCCCAAAACAACGTCTGGCTATAATATAGGGAAACAAATACTAAGGTCTGGCACTTCGGTTGGAGCCAATTATAGGGCGGCTTGTTTAGGTAGATCGAAAGCAGAGTTTATAGCAAAACTCTGTATTACTGCCGAAGAAGCCGATGAGTGCTGTTATTGGCTGGAATTGATTATAGAAAGTGAATTACTTCAAAAAAATATGGTTGAATCCTTACATAAAGAAGCAACTGAATTAACAGCAATTTTTGTCTCATCCCTTAAAACATCTAAAGCAAATAAAGTATAAATAAAAAACTAAAGATATTATTCTTTAATTTTTCATTTTTCATTTTTCATTTTTAATTAATAGGTTTAGTTATGCCAAAAGTACTTATCTCCGATAAAATGAGCCCACAGGCTGAAGTAATCTTCAAACAAAATGGTGTTGAAGTTGATGTTAAAACTGGTCTTTCTGAAGACGAACTTTGCAAAATAATTGGCGATTATGATGGCCTTGCAATCCGTTCTTCCACCACTGCAACCCGCCGCGTTATTGAAGCTGGCAAAAACCTTAAAGTTATCGGTCGTGCCGGAATTGGTGTGGATAACGTGGATATTCCTGCTGGAACTGAAAATGGTGTAGTTGTAATGAACACCCCGTTTGGTAATTCAATCACAACCGCCGAACATGCAATCGCAATGATGATGTCGCTTGCGCGCCAGATTCCTTCTGCAAATTCTTCTACCCACGCCGGAAAATGGGAAAAGAATAAATATATGGGCGTTGAAGTTGCTGGTAAAACGCTTGGCTTAATCGGTTGCGGTAATATCGGCAGCATCGTTGCTGACCGCGCTCAAGGCCTTAAAATGAAAGTTGTAGGGTTCGACCCATATCTTAGCCCTGAAAAAGCAAAAGAGCGCAATATTGAAAAAGTTGAACTTGAAGAATTGCTGAAACGCGCTGATTTCATTACTCTTCACACTCCACTTAACGATGCAACGCGTAACATTTTAAATGAGCAATCACTTGCTAAAACTAAAAAAGGTGTTCGCATAATTAACTGTGCGCGTGGCGGTTTAATTGTTGAAGCTGATTTGAAAAAAGCTATTGAATCTGGTCATGTTGCAGGCGCGGCTTTAGACGTATTTGAAGAAGAGCCAGCAAAAACCAACCCATTATTCGGTTTGGAAAATGTAGTTTGCACTCCGCATTTGGGCGCATCAACCTCTGAAGCTCAGGAAAATGTAGCCATACAGGTTGCAGAGCAGATGTCTGATTATTTGATTAACGGCACTGTAACTAACGCCGTTAACATTCCGTCAGTTTCAGCAGAAGATGCTGCAAAATTAAAGCCTTATGTTAACCTTGCTACCCAGCTTGGCAGCTTTGCAGGACAGATTATCGATAGCGGTATTAAATCAATTAAAATTGAATTTGAAGGCGCGGCTGCAAAACTTAATGTTAAGCCTTTAACATCTGCGCTTCTTACTGGCATACTTGCCCCGCATATCAGCTCGGTAAATATGGTAAATGCGCCTGTGGTTGCTAAAGATCGCGGCATTGCCATCAGCGAAGTTACGCATGACCGCACTGGCGACTACCAGAACTTAATAAAGCTTACTGTTGCAACTGAAAAAGGCGAACAATATGTTGCCGGAACCCTATTTGGCGGCACTAAACCGCGCATAGTTGAAGTTGGTAGCGTGAAATTGGAAGCAAGCTTAGGCCGCAACATGCTTTACATCAGCAATGAAGATAAGCCTGGTTTAATTGGCAATCTTGGTAAAGTGCTAGGTGATGCAAGCGTGAATGTGGCAAACTTCCACCTTGGCCGTGGCGATACCAAAACCGGCGGCGCACTTGCCCTTGTTGAAATTGACCAAAAACCAACAGAAGACTTAATCAAAACAATTGCGAAACTGCAAAGCGTTGTAGTTGCTAAGATTCTGAGTTTTGAGGTTTAGGTAGCTATATATCAATCCTGCCTCTCCTAATTGGAGAGGCAGGATTTTCTAACTTTATTTCTGCATTTGACTTTTCCTGCTTACTACTATATTGATTACCGCACACATAGCCCCAGTGGTGGAACTGGTAGACGCGATAGACTCAAAATCTATTGATCGCAAGGTCGTGGGGGTTCAAGTCC
>DITJ01000009.1 GCA_002422795.1 Alphaproteobacteria bacterium UBA6187
CGGAACCTAAAAAACCTTAATTTGCGCGCTTAGCAAATTTTTAGGTTTTGTTGGTATCCGGGATCCATATCCCAGAGACTTATGTAATTATAAAGACCTCTGGGATATGGATCCCGGGTATTAATGATTCCTAAGAATTTATAAAGTATAAATTCCAATGAATCCTAAATCCAGGGATGACAGTATTTCAGCATTATATGCTCCGCAAGACATATCCAGATGTAAAGTTATTTGCTATAGCCCCCCAAAGGAACCACCATGAAAATAGGGTTATTTGAAGCAGGATTACCCAATTCCGACCACGATGCCGGGTCTGCTGCCATAGTAGAATTATGCGCACTTGTGCAGGAAATGGGGCATGGTTTGGAATATCTATATACTGGTGAAAACCCATGGGGGCGAACATCTGATAACATCATTTATAGCCATGTTCCGGTAACTGATAATGCTGCAAAATTACGTGTTTTACAGGAAAAGAATATTGATGTTGCTATAATCTCCAGGCCAGGCCCTGCGGCGCAGTGGCTGCATTCTTGTAAGTTAGCAAATATCCCGGTAATTTATTTTGGCCATGATATCCACCATTTGCGCCTTGCACTTGGTAATAAATTCCTCCCTGCAAGCAAGCAGGTAGCTACCCGCGATATTAATGCAATGCGCCTGCTTGAGCATAATATATGGCAGCAATCAGCGGCGGTAATTTATCCTTCAGCGCAGGAATGCAATATAGTAAATGCTTATTGCAATAAGAACCACGCGCTGGAAATGCCAATTTATGATTTAAGCGCGGCATGTGAAAAATATAAAAATACTCCTGTAAATATAAAACAGGAAGCTGGCACAAAATTATTATTTGTTGGCGGTGCGCACCACACACCAAACCATGATGGGGTGATGTGGTTTGCAAGCGAAGTGCTGCCGAATTTACATATAGATTTTACCTTATATATAGTTGGTGACTGGCCAGAAATAATCCGCACAGAAATTATAAAAAGCTGGAATGCGAATTCTAAAGCTAAGCAGGTGCTTGAGTTTTGCGGCGTTGTACCTATCGAATCATTATATAATATGTACCGCAGCACAGATATAGTAATTGCACCACTTCGTTATGGGGCGGGGGTAAAAAGAAAAGTGGCGGAGGCACTCGCGCTTGGCCGCCCATTAATTGGCACAGAAATTAGTTTCGAAGGCATTAATATCAACGGTTTAGAGCCGTATATACTTTCGGAAACAAACGGCACAGCTTATGCAAATAAAATTGCAGAAATGCTGGCTGGTGATATGGATAAGCTGCTGCAAGAACTAGCAGGATTTTCCGAAGTATTACTTGCAAAATATAGTAATAATTATCGCAAAAAAGTGCTGGAAAGAGCGCTTGGTTTGCTTTAGTTTAATTTGCTGATTTATACGGCTAAACAATAAGAAGGAATATTTATGACCAAAATAACACGTATTGAAGCAGGCAGCCGCATGAGCACAGCTGTAATATATGATGGCAAAGTTTATGTTGCCGGAGTAGTTGCTGATAGCACGGTAGGGAAATCTGTACTGGAGCAAACCCGTGATGTATTGCAACAGATTGATGGTATTTTAGAGCAGGCTGGTAGCGATAAAACGCGCATCCTAAAAGCAAATATATGGCTAACAGATATTAAAACCTTCGACCAGATGAATAAAGCATGGGATAAATGGGTAGTTGCAGGACAAACTCCAGCACGTGCTACCGTAGAAGCAAAACTTGCCGCACCAGGTTACGATGTTGAAATAATGGTAGAAGCAGCGGTTGGTAAGGATTAGGCCATGTGAAAACATAGCCTCTACCAATCCCCCACTTCGTCTTTGATATGGAATTGGGCATAAATCGGTATCAGAAAAGAGCTTCTGGCTTATGCTGTAAATTTTTCTCTTTTAATTTATGCCCCATTGCCTTTTCCAGGTGATAGTTAAATTCAGCGCCATAAACGAAGATCATTGCGGTTATATAGAAAAATAAAAGCGCCGCTATCAAGCCACCAAGGCTTCCATAAATTATATTAACCTGGTTAAAGTTTCGTAAGTAACTGGAAAAAAGTGTTCCTGCTATAAACCATAACAATACTACGCATAACGCACCGGGGATTACAGCCTTCCAATTCTGTTTGATATTAGGCAGAATAAAATAAGCAAGGCTTACCGCAAGAAATAAAATTAAAACGGTAATGCAATATCTTGCAAAATGCCAGATATTTAAGAGGTATTCATTTTCAAAATTTATACTGCCAATACTTATGAATGGCTTAATATTCAGCCATATTTGAGGAATGATAATCAGTAATAATAATACAACTATTATAATTGCCACAATAATTAAAAATTGCCCAATACTTAATAACCTGCGCCATATATAAGCAGGCGGGGTGTGAACACGATAAGCCCGGTTAAGTATGGTGCGCAGACCCTCCACGGCGGATGAGGCTGTCCAGATAGCTCCAACAATGGAGATTGTGAGGAGTCCTTGCGGCGGGCCGGATTCTATCTCCTGGAACCGTGGCGCAAGTGCTTGCAGTATATTTTCAGGGATAAGTTTATTATCAAGTATTATTGAAATAAGCTTTAAACCAGCGTCCGTTTGGCCGATAAAACCCGCTATGGCAAATAAAAAAACCAGGAATGGGAATAAGGATAGCATAGATAGGAAAGCAAGATACCCCGCATGTTCAATACCATCATGGTTTATTGTGTCCATGAGGGCTTTATAGGAGCATTTTAAAATTTTACGTGGGGTAAGCATAATTATTTAAATAAATCTGAATGGCTTCCGGTAGCTTCAAGTATAAGTAATTTTTCATTTATCTCAACCCTATAAATTAATAACCAATCAGGCTCGATATGACATTCACGGAAGCCATTGTAATTGCCGAGCAAAGAGTGGTCGCTATGTTTTTCATGTAATGCGGCACCCGATTGCAATTGTTTTATAATAAATTCTATTTTGCTAAGGTCTTTATTACGCTTGCTTGCAAGTTTTAAACCTTTCTTAAAGCTATTTCTTGGATGAATTTGATATAGCATTATGCATCTTCATCTAAGATATTTTTAAATAAGCCTTCTGTGGTTTCAAATGGAACATGATGATTTCTTTTAAAATGTCCGTCTCTTAAGGAATTTACTACTTCTTCATTAAATTGCCTTCCATCAGGCAACATGCCATTTATTAGCATTTTCTTTTCAGAATCTGATAGAAGCATGGAGTGCTTAATTGCTATTATATCGTCTTCGTTATTGCCGAACACCCTATCCAGAATAAAATCCTTTATGTTTTTATCATCAATAGCAGCAAGGATTCGGATGCGCTTATGCTGTTCGGCTGTTAACTCTATGCTTAACCGTGTCATAACTTAACTCCTTCTTGTATGCAACATATGAACAATACCATATTCAGCGCAAATGTTCAAATGTTTATTGATAAATACAGCTTTTCCTATAGATTTTATGGCTGCGGTTATTTATTATGTCTGCAACTTATGTTACTAGTGTGACGCAAAGCAACAAATCCTATATTAAAGAGATTAGTATTATGCCATCTGATAAAAAGATTGAACTATCAACCGAGGCTTTTCCTTCATCTTCAAAAGTTTATGTTAAAAGTGATAAATTTGAAAATGTTAAAGTTGCAATGCGTAGCATACATCTAAGCAGTAATGCTGGTGAACCTGATGTGATGGTTTATGATACTTCAGGGCCTTACACTGACCAAAAAGCTACGGTGGATATTAGAAAAGGCATAGAAAAGCTCAGGAATGACTGGATTGAAGCGCGCGGTGATGTTGAGCGATATGATGGTAGGCAGATAAAGCCAGAAGATAATGGCCTGAAATCCTATGAAAAATCAGATATTGAGGAATTCCAGTATCCTAATATGAAGCCGCTTCGGGCAAAGCCTGGCGCGAATGTTAGCCAGATGCATTATGCTAAAAAAGGCATAATCACACCTGAAATGGAATATATTGCGATACGTGAAAATATGGGCAGGAAAGCTGCGGTTGCTGATAATTCCCGCGGCGGCGAGCCACTTGGCGCAAAACTGCCAAACCTGATAACCCCGGAATTCGTGCGTGATGAAATAGCGCGTGGCAGGGCGATAATTCCTGCAAATATTAACCACCCTGAAGCTGAGCCGATGATTATCGGGCGTAACTTCCTTGTGAAAATAAATACCAATATCGGCAATTCCGCCATTACTTCTTCCATTGAAGAAGAAGTGGAAAAAATGGTGTGGTCTTGCCGTTGGGGCGGCGATACTTTGATGGATTTATCAACCGGTAAAAATATCCATAACACCCGCGAATGGATTATCCGCAACTGTCCGGTTCCGGTTGGAACTGTGCCGATCTACCAGGCGCTTGAGAAAGTAAATGGTGTTGCTGAAGACCTTACCTGGGAAATATTCCGCGATACATTAATAGAGCAGGCAGAGCAGGGCGTTGATTATTTCACCATCCATGCCGGGGTGCGCCTTGCTTATGTTCATTTAACTGAAAAACGCGTAACAGGCATAGTTTCCCGTGGTGGTTCCATTATGGCAAAATGGTGTATAGCGCACCATAAGGAAAACTTCCTTTATACGCATTTTGAAGATATATGCGAAATTATGAAGGCTTATGATGTTAGCTTCTCACTTGGTGATGGCCTGCGCCCTGGCTCAATTGCGGATGCTAACGATGCTGCGCAGTTTGCTGAACTTGAAACACTAGGCGAACTTACCAAGCTTGCATGGCAACATGATGTGCAGGTGATGGTGGAAGGCCCTGGCCATGTGCCGATGCACTTAATAAAAGAAAATATGGAAAAACAGCTTGAGCATTGCGCTGAAGCCCCATTTTATACCCTTGGGCCCTTAACGACTGATATAGCGCCGGGTTATGACCATATAACTTCTGCAATCGGTGCGGCTATGATTGGCTGGTATGGTACGGCTATGCTGTGTTATGTAACGCCAAAGGAACATCTTGGTTTGCCTGATAAGGAAGATGTGCGCGTTGGCGTTATAACCTATAAAATTGCCGCCCACGCTGCTGACCTTGCCAAGGGCCATCCTGGTGCGCAACTGCGTGATGATGCGCTTTCCCGCGCCCGTTTCGATTTCCGCTGGGAAGACCAGTTTAATTTATCACTCGATCCTTACCGCGCAAAAGAATACCATGATGAAACCCTACCTGCTGATGGCGCAAAAGTGGCGCATTTCTGCTCTATGTGCGGCCCTAAATTCTGCTCTATGAAAATATCGCAGGATGTGCGTGAATTTGCCAAAGCCGAGCGTGAGAAAGAAGAAGGCATGAAGGAAATGTCTGAAAAATTCAAAGAAGGCGGCAGCGTGCTTTATAAGGTTGTGTAATTTTCGGATACCGTCATTATAAAGTTTTTTAGTTCCCTCCTTCTTTCAGGAGAGGTTAGGGTGATGGGGATTTTATATTGTTTAGAAATACCCCCCTCACCCGGATTTCTTGCCAATTTTTGAAGAAAAAATTGGAAAAATCCGCCCTCTCCCTCAAGGGAGAGGGAAGCTAGGCGGAAATTTTACACTTGAAGCACTATAGTCTATTCCAAAAAATTCAATACACCCTGTGCAGCGGCAACTGCGGTACTGAAACAGCCTTGCAGAAGATACCCACCGGTAGGAGCTTCCCAATCCAGCATTTCCCCGGCTGCAAAAACACCTGGTTTGGCTTTCAACATAAATTTTTCATCCACGGCATTGCGGCTAATCCCGCCTGCTGTGGAAATAGCGCGCATAATACCTGTATTTGCAGTAAGCATAACAGGCAAGGCTTTAAGATATCCTGCTAAAGTATCTGGGTTTATTTTTGCAAGTTGCCCTGATTCTATAACCTCACGCAGCAGGCCGATAGCAGGCGGTGAAAAGCCAGCTTTGCGTAAATAAGTGCTTAGTGATTGGTTATTGCGCACTTGCAGTTTCTTCGTTAAAGCATCAAGAGACATGCCTGGGCGTAAGTCTATCTGCAACACGGTATTGCCTTCTGCTGCAATGGATTCGCGCAAACTGGCGGATAGAGCATAAACTGCGCCGCCTTCAATACCGCGCGATGTTATCATTATTTCGCCTTGGTGGAAAACGCCATTATGCGTAAGCACTACAGGTTTTAACGGAACTCCGGCAAAGCGCGTACTAAAATAATCTGACCATGGCGCGATGAACCCGCAATTGGCTGGACGAAGTGGGGAAATTTCCACGCCATATTCTGAGAGTATTTTAACCCAACCGCCATCTGAACCTAAGCGCGGCCAGGAAGCCCCGCCAAGTGCAAGCAAAGTTGCATCGGGTTCTACTGTGATTTGCTCTTGGGAATTGGTGAATATTAAGGCATCACCATCCCATCCTTGCCAGGAATGGCGCCCACAATAACGGACGCCTAGTTGCTCAAGTCTTTGCAGCCATGCACGTAGTAATGGTGCGGCTTTCATACTGCGTGGAAAAACCCTTCCACTGCTGCCGATAAAAGTTTCCTGTCCAAGCCCCTCGCACCATGCCCGCAAGGCTTCAGGAGGAAAAGCATTAATATGCGGTTCAAGCCAATCTGAGGCTTCTTTATAACGTCTGATAAAAATTTCTAAAGGTTCGCTGTGGGTAAGATTCAGTCCGCCACGCCCTGCCATAAGGAATTTGCGCCCAAGGCTGGGCATACGGTCATATAATGTTACATTATGCCCGGCTGTAGCAATAATTTCTGCCGCCATTAAGCCGCTGGGGCCGCCACCTATGATAGCGATATTTTTGCTCTTGTTCATTTCTTTATTTTATAATCCGCTACTGCATCAGGCAGCATTTATAGCGTTTCCGCCTCGAATTTCTACTTCGCCTTTGATATGGAAACGCTATAGCTATAAAAAAGCCCCCTGTTTCCAGGGGGCTTTTTAGTATATAATAAATCAAATTATGACTTCTTACCAGCCTTTTTCCTATCATTCGGGCTAAGGTATTTCTTACGAAGGCGCAAGTTCTTCGGCGTTACTTCCACCAATTCATCTTCACCGATATAAAGAATCATGTCCTCTAAAGAAAGGATTTTAGCAGGAACAAGGCGAATCGCCTCATCAGTACCTGACGCGCGCACGTTAGTAAGCTGCTTACCTTTTAGTACGTTAATATCAAGGTCGTTGCTGCGGTTATGCTCACCAACTATCATGCCTTCATAAACCTTTTCCTGTGGCTTAATAAACATAATACCACGGTCTTGCAGGTTCCAGATAGCGTAAGCTACCGCTTCACCTTGTGCGTTAGAAATAAGCGCACCGTTACGGCGGCCTTCAATATCGCCTTTATATGGCTGATGGCTGTGGTAAATACGGTTCATAACACCAGTACCGCGTGTATCAGTTAAGAACTCGCTCTGGTAACCGATAAGGCCACGTGATGGCGCATGGAACATGATACGGGTTTTGTTACCGCCAGATGGGCGCATATCAGTCATCACACCTTTACGCTGGCTAACTTTATCAACTACAACACCGCTATATTCATCATCCACGTCGATCATTACTTCTTCGATTGGCTCAAGCTTATTTCCATTTTCATCTTCACGCATAAGCACTTTAGGACGGGAAACGGTAAGCTCGAAACCTTCACGGCGCATAGTTTCAATTAGAACGCCAAGCTGTAACTCGCCGCGGCCACCAACTTCAAAAGCATCTTTTGATTCAGATTCAGTAACGGTAATAGCAACGTTGGTTTCAGCTTCAGCAAATAGACGGTCACGGATCATACGTGAAGTAACTTTAGTACCTTCCTGCCCTGCAAGCGGAGAATCGTTTACGCTTAAGGAGATAGACATTGTAGGTGGGTCAATCGGGGTAGATATAACCGGCTGCGTTACTTTAGGGTCGCAGATAGTATCAGCAACCGATGCTTTTGCCATTCCGGCAACGCAGATAATATCACCTGCATAAGCTTCTTCAATCGGGATACGTTTAACACCAAGGAATGATTGCAGCTTGGTAAGCCTGCCAACTTCAACAACTTTACCATCAAGGTCAATTGCATTAATAGGCATGTTAACTTTAGCTACACCACTATAAATACGGCCAGTTAGAACGCGGCCTAAGAATGAATCCGATTCAAGCAGGGTTACAAGCATTGCAAAAGGAGCATCAGGATTGCCGGTAGGCTTCTGCACATGGCTGATTACTGTCTCTAACAGTGGGCTAAGGTCAACCCTAGGGTCAGAAAGTTCTTTAGCTGCCCAGCCGCTACGGCCAGATGCATAAAGAATTGGGAAATCAAGCTGTAGGTCGTTTGCGTCCAGGGATACGAATAGATCGAATACTTCATCGATAACTTCTTCTGGCCTGCCATCAGGCCTATCAACTTTATTGATAAGTACAATCGGGCGAAGACCCTGTTTAAGTGCTTTAGAAAGTACGAATTTAGTCTGCGGCATAGGGCCTTCAGCAGCATCAACAAGCAGGATAACACCATCTGCCATGGAAAGTACGCGCTCTACTTCTCCACCAAAGTCAGCGTGGCCTGGGGTATCGATAATGTTAATGTGGATGTCATTCCAATATACTGAAGTACATTTTGCGAGAATCGTGATTCCGCGTTCTTTTTCAATATCGTTACTATCCATAACGCAGGTATCAACAGATTCGTTCAGGCGGAATGTGCCGCTCTGTTTCAATATGGAGTCAATAAGTGTGGTTTTGCCATGGTCAACGTGTGCGATAATGGCGACGTTACGTAATTCTTTCATTTTATAATCATCAACTTATGGGTTCTGGGAAAAATGCCTTATACAGGTTTTCTGCCGAATATACAATAACAATTTTGTTGCAGTGCAAACAAGTGGTTTTATTATAGCCTTCCTTCACAGATTATTAAAGTGCAGGTTGTTAGTCTAAGTACAAGCGTCCAGCGTCTTACCTGCACTAAAATTTATGTCAGCCAATTTTACTGATTGGTATAGGAACCTACAGCGAATTAGCAGATGCTGTCATTCCAGAAGCTAGAGAGGCTTCTCATGAAACAGGCTATTTCAGCCGTTTTCATGAGTTAGCCGAACTTGCTATCTGGAATCCAGTTGCTTATAAAGCATCTTTATTATTAAAGTGATTGAGAAGTTTTTGATTTATAGAAAACTGGATTCCAGATATTAATAAAACCTAGGATTTACTAAGCGCGTAAATCCAATGTTTTCTAAATTCTGGAATGACAATATCCAACAATTTGCTACAGGTTCTAAAGGAGTTACTCAGACAAGCGGTTAATGCGTTCCTCAAAGTAACTCTTGCCGCTTACCAATTCGGATGTACCATTTTGTACAGCATCCAGACGTGGTTTTATTGCGCTGCGTATCCAGGAGATTTCATTGGGAGAAAGTTGATCCCGCCCTATAAAGAAACGACGTAATGCTTCGCGCACTACCTCGCTGGCGCTGCCATACATACCAGTACTTACATGCTCATGTACGCGGTCTTCCAGCTCTTTTGGTAGCGATACATGTATGGTCATGGCGGCCTCGAAATTATTAATTTATTTTATTATAGGCTTTATGCGAAAGATTGTCAATTTTTCGCATAAAGCCTATCAAGGATTATTAATTAACCTGCTGCTCTAAAATCAACTCCCTGGTGGTTTTTGTAATTTTATATGATTCTGGCACAGTGAAGCATTTATCAAGATATGATACCAGGTATTTATCTTCGATCAGGCTGCGCACCTCTAGTGCCTCTTTAGGGGCAACCTTCCTTTCTATAGTCTTAATCTGCTCTTTTGCTCGGTTATCACGAAGTTCGTCGGCTATAATATAGAAAGCATAGGCAAGATGTTCTGGCTTGGCTGGGTCAATTTTATCCACCGAGCGGCTTAGTATCTGATCATATTTTACTGTATTTCTTCCATTAAGTTCCAGCATTTCATTGCCAAGAGTATAGGCTTCAGGAGTACCTTCTATTATACATTTATCCAGGGCGGTGTATCTTTTCTTTTTTTTCTGGGTTTTTTCATCATGCTTTGCAACAGCAAAAACCAGACCAGATTGGACAGTGGCGCTGATTACGTTGGCAATACATCCTGAAGTAGATAATAATGCCGTTAAACAGAATAAAACTGTAATTATTTGCATATAGCTTATAGAAGAAATAGAAGCTGTTGTTTACGTAAAGGCTATAATAGTGTAAAAATGGCTTCTTTTCAAAACATTGTTTATTAAAATTATGAATATAACATTATCCAATTCCCTTAAGCGCAAAAAAGAAATTTTTGTACCTATTGATGAAAAAAACGTGCGTATGTATGTATGCGGCCCAACGGTATATGACCGTGCCCATATCGGCAATGCCCGCGCGGTGGTGGTGTTTGATGTTTTATACAGGGTAATGCGCCATAAATATGGAGCATCCCATGTTAAATATGTTCGTAATATTACCGATGTAGATGATAAAATAAATGCGGCTGCCGCTAAAATTCCAGGCAGTGAAGATATTAATAAAAAAATTGAAAAGCTTACAACCGCCACCACGGAAATGTTCCATGCAGATATGGCGGCGCTTAATTGCCTGCTGCCTGATGTTGAGCCACGCGCAACCACGCATATCCCTGAAATGCTGGATATGATTGATAAATTAATAGCAAACGGCAATGCTTACGCAGCAAATGGTCATGTATTATTCCGCGTGAGCAGTGATCCTAAATACGGGCATCTTTCAGGCCGCTCCACCGATGAAATGGTGGCGGGCGCGCGGGTGGAAGTTGCGCCATATAAAGAAAACCCGATGGATTTTGTGCTGTGGAAGCCGTCGACGGACGACCAGCCGGGGTGGGACAGCCCATGGGGCTACGGGCGACCGGGTTGGCATATCGAATGTTCGGCCATGGCGCAGGAATTGCTGGGCGCGAGTTTCGACATCCACGCCGGCGGCATGGACCTGCAGTTCCCGCATCATGAAAACGAAATCGCACAATCCGAAGGTGCTACCGGTGAAAAGTTTGTCAATTACTGGATGCACAACGGATTTGTCCGTATCAATGAAGAAAAGATGTCCAAATCCCTGGGCA
>DITJ01000034.1 GCA_002422795.1 Alphaproteobacteria bacterium UBA6187
TGCCACCCATTCCGCCCATACCACCGCCTGGCATACCGCCAGAAGAATCATTGCTATCTTCATCAGCAATAATAGCTTCAGTAGTGATAAGTAGGCCAGCAACAGATGCTGCGTGCTGGATAGTTGTACGTACAACTTTCGCAGGGTCTACGATACCGGCTTTGAAAGCGTCATCAATATACTCAAGTTTTTGCGCATCGAATATACGAACATTGCTATTGCCTTCAAGCAATTTGCCAACAACCACAGCGCCATCAATACCAGCGTTTTCAGCAATCTGGCGAACCGGAGCCTGAAGCGCGCGTTTAACGATATTGATACCAGCTTGCTGGTCAGGATTGATTGCAGTAAGCTTTTCAAGAACCCTTGAAGCATAAAGTAAAGTAGCGCCGCCACCAGCAACAATACCTTCTTCAANNCTTCAACCGCAGCACGGGTTGCATGAAGTGCATCATCAACACGGTCTTTACGCTCTTTTACTTCAACTTCAGTCGCGCCACCAACTTTAAGAACGGCAACACCGCCTGAAAGTTTAGCAAGACGTTCCTGCAATTTTTCTTTGTCATAGTCAGAAGTAGTTTCTTCAACTTGAGCTTTAAGTTGCTTGCAACGTGATTCGATCTCTTCAGCATCACCAGCGCCATCAATGATGGTAGTGTTGTCTTTAGTGATAGTAACGCGTTTAGCACGACCCAATTGGTTAACACCAACAGTTTCTAATTTCATGCCTAAATCTTCAGAGATAACTTCGCCTTTAGTTAGGATAGCAATATCTTCAAGCATTGCCTTCCTGCGGTCGCCAAAGCCAGGAGCTTTAACAGCAGCAATTTTAAGACCACCACGAAGTTTGTTTACAACAAGAGTTGCAAGGGCTTCGCCTTCAACATCTTCAGCAATGATAAGTAAAGGACGGCCAGACTGAACAACAGCTTCAAGAAGCGGAAGTAGTGCTTGCAGGCCAGAAAGTTTCTTTTCGAATATAAGGATATAAGGGTTATCCAATTCAACAGTCATTTTCTCAACGTTAGTTATGAAGTATGGAGATAGATAACCACGGTCGAACTGCATACCTTCAACGGTTTCAACTTCGAATTCAAGGCCTTTGCCTTCTTCAACAGTGATAACGCCTTCTTTACCAACTTTCGCCATAGCTTCGGCAATTTTAGTGCCGATTTCAGTATCACCATTAGCAGAAATAGTACCAACTTGCGCAATTTCTTCCTGGTTTGCAATAGCCTTGCTAACCTTCTTGATTTCGCCAATAACAGCTTCAACAGCTTGGTCTATACCACGTTTCAAATCCATAGGATTGTGACCAGCAGCAACCAGTTTTGAACCTTCTTTGAATATAGAACGTGCAAGCACTGTAGATGTTGTAGTGCCATCACCAGAAATATCATTAGTTTTGCTGGCAACTTCACGAATCATTTGAGCGCCCATATTCTGGAACTTGTTGGAAAGTTTAATTTCCTTTGCAACAGTTACGCCATCTTTCGTAATACGCGGAGCGCCGAAAGCTTTATCAATAACTACGTTACGGCCTTTTGGGCCAAGTGTAACTGCAACTGCATTTGCAAGTATATCAATACCTTGTAAGAATTGTTCACGAGCCTTTGAGCCGAACTCGATTTGTTTTCCTTTAGCCATAGAATTTTCTCCGAAAATTTAGGGATTAGGGTTTAGGGATTAGGGATTAGGTATCGTTCCTTTTCCACCAATCTCTATAATCTATTCCCAGATTAATTAAAAATTAGGTTCTGTAGATTAGATATAGGGTTTTCTTCGTCCCTAATCCCTAATCCCCATTCCCTTACCTTAAGCTGCTTCTTCAATCGCAATGATATCCGATTCTTTCATGATGATGTAATCTTCACCATCAACTTTAATTTCAGTGCCGCCCCATTTAGCAAATAGAACAACATCATCTTTTTTCACGTCAAGAGGCACAACCTGTCCGGCTTCATTGCGGGCGCCTTTACCAACTGCAATAACTTTTCCTTTAGTAGGTTTTTCTTTTGCAGAATCAGGTATTATTATACCGCCAGCAGTTTTAGTTTCTTCTTCAATGCGTTTTACCAAAACGCGGTCATGTAACGGACGTATAGCCATTTTCAAGCTCCTAAATATTGTTAATTAATTTTTTCCTGATTTTTTCAGGTTAGCCCTTATATGGGAGTGGCTATTTATAAATTCAAGGAGTGTAAGAAAAGATTTTTTATATTTCTTCTGGCGTGAGGGTTTTCATGCGTAGTGCATGTACGCCGCTATTTAATTCATCGCGGAGCGCATCATATACAAGTTTATGCCTGGCTACCCGTGATAACCCTGTAAATTTCTCTGAGATAATAGTCACTGCAAAATGGCTTTCACCTTCAGGGCGTGCGCCAGCATGGCCAGCATGTAGGTGCGATTCATCGATCACTTCAATTTTATTTGAATTAAAAGCTAGTTTAAGTTTTTGTGATATTCTATCTGATGCTGACATTATAATTAAATTTCCAGAAGTTATAATGAAACTATAATGAAAGCTATGTGGTATTTCAAGTTTGAAGTTGCCTGGCTCCACAGAAGCAGAAAAAGCCGTGAGATTTGTTTGACTAATTACCCATTCTCTCTTAATGTCATTTTTGAAGAAATACCCTTGGTATTTTGAGGCCTGTTAACCTCTTAGTGTGCGTATAAGAATTCTGGGAGTAACAATAACTATGGCACTTGCTTACACCTGAACTGATAACTTGCACTAATTAAAATGAAAATAACCTACATAAACAACCAGTTCGTGCCTCACGAAAACGCCTATGTTCATATAGAAGACCGCGGCTACCAGTTTGCCGATGGCGTATATGAAGTGGTGCTGGCGAAAAATAATATACTGATTGATTGGCAGCCGCATTGCAGGCGTCTGCGCCGTTCATTAGCTGAAATGCAGATAGCATATTCATTCAGTGATGATGTACTGGGAAATCTTGTCCTTGAACTTATGGCAAAAAATAACCTGGAAGATGCGGCAGTTTATTTGCAAATCTCACGCGGCGTTGCGAAAAGGGAGCATGGCTTTCCGAAAGGCAATATCACCCCTTCAGTGGTGATGACAGTTAGCGCGCCTTCGTTCCCATCTGAGCAGGATTATAAAAAAGGTGTGTCTGTAATCACCATGCCCGATATAAGGTGGAAAAGGCGCGATATAAAAACTATATCGCTGCTACCTAATATACTTGCAAAACAAGCCGCAACCGAGCAAAATGCAGCCGAGGCAATACTTATAGAAGATGATGGTTTTATTACCGAAGGCAGCTCATCAAATTTCTTTATATTTGATAATGATGGGGTTTTGCACACCCACCCACTTAATAACCGCATACTTGGCGGTATTACCAGGGAAGGGATTATAAATGTTGCAAAAGAAGCCGGAATTGAAGTTAGAGAGCAAGCCTTCCGCATGGGCGATTTAATGGCGGCTAAAGGCGCTTTTGTAAGTTCCACTACCAAGCATATTCTGCCGGTAACTAAAGTTAATGGCGCAGAAATAGGCTCTGGCGTGTGCAGTGAGATACAGGGGCTTATGGGGCTTTATAAGAAATATATAGAAGGGCAGTTGCTGGTTGCTAGTTACTAGTTACTAGTAAGAATACCAGCAGCCAGCAACTAGTAACCAGCAACTAATGAGTATGAAATTGACAAAACCAAAAGCAATATTATTCGACTGGGATAACACATTGGCCGATACCTGGCCGACAATCCACCAGGCAATGAGCGAAACATTCACAGCAATGGGGCATGAACCCTGGAGTATGGAAGTAACCAAGGAGCGCGTGCATCGGTCGCTCCGCGATTCATTCCCTGAAATATTCGGTGATAGATGGGAAGAAGCCGGGGATTTATACATCACTAATTTCAGGCGCGTACATCTTGAGAAGTTAACTCCACTTGAAGATGCCGAAGAAGTTCTAAAAGCCCTTAAAGATACCGATATATATGTAGCCCTTGTAAGCAATAAAACCGGCAGTAGCCTGCGCCTGGAAGTAGACCATATAGGCTGGAACTGTTATTTTTCTAAAGTAATCGGCGCGAAAGATGCTGATGAAGACAAGCCTTCAATAAAACCAGTACTGCTTGCACTTGAAGGCAGCGGCATTACTCCTGGGCAAGATGTATGGTTTGTGGGGGATTCTGTAACCGATATGGAATGCGCTTATAATGCTAACTGCATACCTATTTTCTATGGCGACCAGGATTTAAGCTCCGAACGGTTTAAAGATTTCCAACCTGTTAGGCATTTTAAGAATCATGCGGATTTAGTGGCGTTTATAAAGGGTTTTTAGGCACATAAATGCCCTGTTTCGTCATTGCCCGAGTTTGCGCTTGCAAACTATAGGGCCATCCAGATTCTAAACTGGATTCCCCTATAGTTTTTGAAGAAAAAACGAAGGCAATGACGTTCCGGTAAAAATCTTAAATCTTAAATTTTCAGGCGTATAAATGCAAAACAAAACCATAGTAATCCACCCGCAACTAAAAGGCCGCAATGCCGATGTGGGCTATTCACGCACCCAGGAAAGCAGGCTTGAAGAAGCCAGGGGACTTGCTCATGCCGCTGATTTGCAGGTTGCTATGTCGCAGGTTGTGCCTATACAAAGTATAACGCCTGCAACTTATATCGGCAAGGGCAAGGTAGAAGAAATTGCTGAATATATAAAAGAAAATAGCATTAGCCTTGCCGTAATTAATACCGAAATTACTCCCATCCAGCAGCGTAATTTAGAAAAATTCTGGGAATGTAAGGTTATAGACCGCACAGGCCTCATCCTGGAAATATTCGGGCAGAGAGCCAATTCCAAGGAAGGCCGCCTGCAAGTGGCCTTGGCCGCGCAAGAATACCAAAGATCACGTCTGGTAAGGTCATGGACGCATCTTGAGCGTCAGCGTGGTGGCGCAGGCTTTATGGGTGGCCCAGGTGAAACCCAGATAGAAAGTGACCGCCGCGCTATACGTGACCGTATTGCCCTTATAAAAAAACAGCTTGAAACTGTAATCAGAACCCGCGATGAACACAGGAAATCCCGCCGGGCTGTGCCATATAAAGTTGTTGCGCTGGTGGGTTATACTAACGCCGGAAAATCAACATTATTTAATAAAATCACGGGCGCCGAAGTGGTAGCGATGGATAAATTATTCGCTACACTAGACCCCACCATGCGTATTATAAAACTTCCCTCTGGCAATAAAGTTATTTTATCCGATACGGTAGGCTTTATTTCAGACCTGCCAACCGATCTTGTTGCAGCCTTCCGCGCAACACTTGAAGAAGTGGTTGGCGCAGATATAATCTTGCATGTGCGTGATATTTCAAACCCTGAAACCGAAGAGCAGAAAAGCGATGTGCTGGCTGTGCTTTCCGTTCTTGGGCTGGAGCATAAAGCTGCGAATGATACTATTGAAGTTCTGAATAAGGTGGATTTATTAAGGGAAAAAGGAATAAGGGATGAAGGGATAAAGGAAGAGTATATATCTCCTTCCCTTAATCCCTTAATCCCTTCGTCCCCTAAACTTTATGTTTCGGCCGTTACAGGCGAAGGAATTGATAATTTACTTGCTGTGATCGATAAAGAAATTGCCCGTGATAATATCGAAATTAACGTGACTTTAAATGTCTCCGAAGGAAAAACCCTTGCCTGGCTTTATGAAAATGGCACTGTACTTAGCAAAAAACAAAAGGCTGAAACTATAAAATTAATCGTTTCTTTGTCGGAAAAGAATTTGGGAATTTTTAATAAGATGCAGGGTTAATAATTAATTGTCAATGAAGAGATACATCCTTACGGGAACATCAGGAGCTGGGAAAACCAGCATTATACGTTTTCTAGAAAATATGGGGCACTGCGTTATCCATGAAGCTGCAACCGACATAATCGCATCAGAGCAGGCAAGCGGTATCATTAAACCATGGGATGACATTTCTTTTATTGATAAAATAGTGGATTTGCAAAAACAAAGACAACTACAAGCATCTGGTGAACTGCAATTTTTTGATAGGGTGGCTTTTGATACATACGCTCTTTCTATGTATCTGGATTATGCCCCTTCAATAACTCTTCTGGAAGAAATTAAGCGTATAAATGAAGAAAAAACTTACGAGAAAAAGGTATTCTTTATTGAAAACCTTGGGTTTTGTAAAAAAACTCCTATCAGGCAAATTAGCTATGAAGAAGCATTGCGTTTTGAAAAAATCCATGAAGAGGTGTATAAATCATATGGATATGAGCTGGTAAGAATTGTACCTCAACAAATTGAGCAAAGAGTAAACAAAATTGTAAATTTGGTTGCTGGTTGCTAGTTACTGGTTTAAATACTAATAACAACCAACTAATAACAGTAGCTACATGAACCATATCTTTCATCCATCCATCCTCCGTGCATACGACATACGCGGCATAGTCGATAAAACCATAAACGTAAAAGATGCCTATTATATTGGCCTGAGTTTTGGAACTTATGTGGCAAGGAATGCCAAGGGCCGAAGGATATGTGTAGGTTTTGATGGCAGGCATAGCTCGCCCGGCTTTGAAGAAGCTATAGTGGAAGCTTTAGTTGCCACTGGCGCAGATGTAATAAGGGTTGGGCGTGGGCCAACGCCTATGCTGTATTTTGCTGTGAAATATTTGAAAGCCGATGCTGGAATCATGATAACCGGTTCGCATAACCCGCCATCACATAATGGCTGCAAAATGATGCTGGATAAACTTCCCCTTAAAGATGAAGACATCCAACTACTTGGAAAAATGGCCGCGGCAGGTGATTTTATCAGTGGCAGCGGTTCGGTTGCCTTTGAGGAAGTATTCGAAGAATATGTGGAAAGTTTAGTAGGCGCATTTAAAAATGGCAAAGAATTAAAAATCGCCTGGGATGCAGGCAATGGCGCATCCGGTGAGGCTATGGAAGAACTTACAAAGCGCATTCCCGGAACCCATATAATATTAAATGCGAAGATAGATGGGGATTTCCCAGCGCATCACCCAGACCCATCTATGGAAGAAAATATGGAGCAACTGAAACATGCGGTGCTTGAAAATTCCTGCGATCTTGGTATAGCTTTCGATGGCGATGGTGACCGTATTGGCGCGCTGGATAATAAAGGCCGCATGATAATGGGTGACCAGCTAATGGTGCTGCTTGCGCGTGACGTGCTGGCACAAAAACCAGGCGCTACAATTATTGCCGATGTTAAATCCAGCCAGGTATTGTTTGATGAAGTGGCGCGTAGGGGTGGGGTTCCGCTTATGTGGAAAACCGGGCA
>DITJ01000110.1 GCA_002422795.1 Alphaproteobacteria bacterium UBA6187
CTAGTTACTAGTAGCTGGTTGCTAGAAAAGGATTCTTACTAGCAACCAGCTACTAGTAACTAGCAACTAATAAAAAAGGTTTTAAAATGCAGAAAAAAAATTTAGGCAAAATATTCATTGTTGAGGATAACGAGCTAAATTTGAAGTTATTTTCTGATTTGCTGGTTGCTAATCATTATAGTATTGAATATACCAAGGATGGTAATCTGGCAGCGGATATGATACGTGATTTTATGCCAAATCTGATTTTAGTGGATATACAACTTCAAAGTATGTCGGGTATAGATATAATAAAGCAAATTAAAGAAGATAAAATTATTGGATTAATTCCGATAATAGCTGTAACAGCATTTGCGATGAAAGACGATAAAGAAAGGATAATGGCATCTGGTTGTGATGGTTATATAGCTAAACCTATATCAATAGAGCCTTTTTTAGAAACAATTGCTAATTTTATAAAAAGGTAGGTTTCAGGCTTCAGGTTTCAGGTTTCAGGTGCTCCTGATAACTGAAACCTGAAACCTGAAACCTTAAAGAACTATGCCAGCAAGAATATTAGTAGTAGATGATTTACTTCCCAATCTTAAGCTTCTTGAAGCCAAGCTTAAGAGCGAATTTTATCGTGTTGCAACAGCACAAAGCGGCCACGAGGCAATCGAAAAAATCAAGAAAGAGCCGCCTGATGTAATTCTTTTAGATGTGATGATGCCGGAAATGGATGGCTTCGAAACCTGCCGCAGGATAAAAAGTGATCCGCTTAGCTGTGATATACCTATTATAATGGTAACGGCATTAAGTGATGTTGAAGACAGGGTGCATGGTCTTAATGCAGGGGCGGATGATTTCCTTACCAAGCCGATAAACGACCTTGCGCTTTTTGCAAGGATTCGCTCCCTGGTACGTTTAAAGGGCATGATAGATGAATTAAAACTCCGCGACCAGACGGGGGAGCAATTTGGCATATCTGAAGCTGGCTCTTCAATGATTGATATACGTGGCTCAAAAATACTGATGGTTGATGATGATGCAAGCCAGGCGCAACAGGTGCAGGCTAAATTACATGAAGTTGGTGCTGATGTTATTGTGATATCTGACCCTGCACAGGCGGTAGAATCTACTGAAACAGTTGATTATGATCTTATAATGGTAAGTACGCAGCTTACAACAGATGATGGCCTACATTTATGCGCCCATTTCAGGAGCCAGGATAGCACCAGGAATATTCCGCTATTAATAATAATCGAAGAAAACGATACTGATTTGATGATTAAAGGCCTTGATATGGGTATTAATGATTACCTTATCACGCCTATAGATAGTAATGAAGTGGTTGCAAGGGTTAAGATACAGATACGGCGAAAGAAATTCCAGGATGCACTTCAGGATAAAGGCAGGAAAAGCCTTGATATGGCAATAAGGGATGGTCTTACTAATGTATTTAACAGGCGTTATTTTGATATCCACGCAGAAAAAATGTTAAATAACTCTTTCTCTAGCGGCAAGCCTATGGCTCTTATGCTGCTGGATATTGACCATTTTAAAATGGTTAACGATACTTACGGACACCAAAGCGGTGATGAAATTTTAAAGCAACTTCCTTTAAAAGTTGCAAGATGCATAAGGCCAACTGATTTATTTGCCAGATATGGTGGTGAAGAATTCGTAATAATTATGCCAGATACTTCAATCCAGAATGCAGCAAGCGTTGCAGAAAGGATTAGGAAATCCATAAGCTCTGAAGGATTTACAATACCGGTAGAGCCAGGGAATATCCATAAATCAATAAGTATTGGAATAACATATTCTGAAACTGATGATACTATAAGCACTATGCTGGAGCGTGCCGATAAAGCTTTATATCATGTAAAAAATACCGGCAGGGATAAAGTTGCTGTCCTTACAAAAACTCCCATAAAAAAGTAGTATACTCATTCTGAATGAAATCTTTGGAAAACCGAAGTTAAAGGTTGATCTTCTGCCACCATTTATCTAGTGTCTGGTCTATTTTCTCTATCATATTTGGATCTTTCTTATTTATATCTTTTGAAACATTGCTTAAATCATCCTCTATAAAGCCGAATTGTTTTTTCTGTTCATTATCTTTTAAGGAAAGACGGTATATTTTTAGAGTATCTTTTGCATTATCAACTGCGGAACGTGCAGCATCATAGTGCTTTTGCTGTAGCATCACACGCGATAAAACAATATTAGCGGCAATTTTTTCAAGATACGGGACATCTTTACTTTTTTTATCAACAATCCTGGTTTGCCATTGCACAAGGTTAAAATCGGCCATAGCATTCTTGTTTTTCTGTAATGCTTCCTTAGCATCCTTTAAATCCTTTTCCATCTCTGCTTTTTTGGAATTAAATGTAATATATTCAACCTTAGCAGTATTTATTTTAGTGTCTTTCTCTATAGCCGCTTCAATGGTTTGTTTCATCGAATCGAACGTTATTTTACGCCCCACCGGAATTGAAATATTTTTCTTTATTAATTGATTGCCATAATCAAAAGAAACAACCTGAACCGGGATGTTTTGGCTATCTGCGCTGATATTTTCAAGTTCGCTTATCGCTTTATCAAGATTATTTTCAGCCATCTGATTTTTATTATGGTATAAATTCACCCTGGCCATGCCAATGTTTTCTAAAATATTTTCCTGTGACGAAAACTCATATCCTTTAGATTCCGTAACATCCCTGTCCGTAATTATGGGGGCGGTTTCAATGTCTGTTTGCGCATTGGCAAAATTATGACCATTTGTTGTACTTAAGGCAATAGTAAGGATAGTTGTATAAATAAGTTCTTTTTTCATTATTTTCTCTAATATTTAATTATTGCAATTGAGGCAATTGTTATGACCCTTAGAACTTGTGGCGAGTTAAGGTGAATTTTTTAGATCTTTGTCATTCTAGAATTTAGAAAACATTGGATTTACAGCTTGTAAATCCTAGGTTTTCGCAAATGATGGAATCTAGTTTTTATAAGGCCTGGATTCCAGATAGCTCGCTTTTCTTGCCAATTTTTGAAGAAAAAATTGGAAAAAAGCGGCTTCTGGAATGACAAAGTCGTTAATTCGCTACAAGCTCT
>DITJ01000087.1 GCA_002422795.1 Alphaproteobacteria bacterium UBA6187
TCGAAAACAGCCTGCATTGGGTGCTGGATATGAGTTTTAATGACGACCTCTCTAGAATCAGGCGCGAAAACGCCCCACAAAATATGGCTGTTATCAGGCACTTCGCCCTCAACATGATTAGACAAGTCCAACAAAAACGACAATCTATCAAAGCTTTACGCAAAAAAGCAGGTTGGGATAATAACCTTCTTGCTCAAATTATTAACTTTAAAAATTTATGAGGTAGCCCTGCACCCTTGCAAAACTAAGCTTGACCTTTTGTATTTATAAAGGTAGAATTTATCTTTACAAGAGGCGCTTATGAAGAATATAGCAAGAAAGTCATCAGAGAACGTACTATTTGCCCTGAAAAACAACCCTGTTGTTTTCCTCAATGGCCCGCGTCAGGCTGGAAAAAGCACACTTGTGCAAACTTTATCGCGCAAGGAATATCAGGCTGATTATGTGTCATTTGATAATGCAACTCAAATGGCAGCAGCGGCATCTTCTCCTGAAACATTTCTAGCCCAGCGTAATGGACCACTTATTATAGACGAAGTACAGCTGGTTCCGGATTTGTTCCGCGCCTTAAAAATGGTGGTGGATGAATTACGCCTTAAAAATAAAAAAGACAGTAATGGTAAGTTCCTCTTAACAGGTTCAGCCAATATCATGGCATTGCCTAAATTATCAGACCCGCTGGTAGGACGCATGAGCGTTAAAACGCTTTATCCTTTTGCCGCATGCGAAGCATTGGGTGGCAATGGCGATTTTCTAACAAAACTTTTTAGCGGCAATTTTACAGCTATAAAAGATAAAACCTCATTAAATGACGCGATCAGGGCGGCTACATTTCCTGAAATTTCAGGTAAAGAATCGAGGGAGCGCAGCGAATGGTTTGATGGCTATCTTACCACCATATTGCAACGTGATGTGCGCATGATGACTGAACTGGAGAAAATTGGTCTGCTGCCAACTATGCTGCGAATATTGGCTAACCGTGCAGGCAATTTAATGAACGATGCGGAAATTGCTCGTGACATTGGCCTTAACCCCGTCACCAGCAAGAGTTACCGCGCTATATTGCAAGCCATGTTCATGTGCTTTGATGTACAGCCATGGTATCGCAACATCGGTAAGCGTTTGGTTAAATCACCAAAAGGCTATTTAACGGATACATTGCTATTATGCCATTTGCTTGATTGGCATCTTGATGATTTACTTATGCGAAAACCCGATCTCTATGGTCACGTGCTGGAGAACTTTGTAGCAACAGAGTTGTTAAAATTACTATCATTTTCGAACGTCAGGGCAAATCTTCTACACTTCCGCACCAGCGATAATAAGGAAGTAGATTTTGTATTAGAACGTCCCGATGGAACCCTTGCAGCTATTGAGGTCAAAAAATCAGACCGTGTAAATGCATCTGATTTTAATGGCCTGAAAATTCTAAAAGAGACAACCAAAACTGACTTTATATGCGGTATCATTCTTTATTCGGGTAAAGATGTCGTACCGTTTGGTGATAAATTATATGCTGTGCCTATTGCCGCTCTTTGGCAATAATTCACCCACATTCACCTCAATTTCCGTGCCGCTTTTACCCAAATCCGGTGCCGCGCTGGTGCCGCTTTGGGCATGAAGGTATATACCTCTCGATTGTGAATAGGTGCTATCACCTGTCCCCGCAACCAGACCTATTCTCGCATTAGTCGGGAAACCAAACATTTCCATGGCATTAGCGGAAACTTCAGCTTCCAGATGGCCGTTGATTGTACGATGCAATATAATATCCTCCCCAAATATCTGCTTAATAATATTGCGTGCTTTCGGAACTTCCTTTTTAAGGGATTGTTGTAGCTCCTTCAGCATGGATTTGAAGCGCTCCTTTGCATTAGGTAAAATAGCACCGACTTTCTGCATTTGGTTAAGCCACGATGGGTTTTCTCTCGCACGTCGTCAATGTAGATTTCATTAATTAGCCCGCGCATACCGGCATGAACTTTATGGACTTTCTGCGAGGAATCATAACCATCACTTACGCCGACAATCCTTAATCCCCTAAAGCCTTGAAGGATTATATACTGCATCAAAACGCTTGAGGAAGGCGGGTATTGATGTTGCAATAGGAGGGAAGCCTAACCCTCCCGCCATTTAAGCATTTTCTCATAGCCGGAAATATCAAGCTCATTGCAAACCACATGCCAGATAATATCCGCGCTTTGGCGGTTTAGGCTGCGCCAAGCCCGGCGGAAGTTTAGCAGGGATTCAGCCTGGAGTTCGGTTAGCTCCAGTTCCTTGTAGATGCTATCAAAGGATTTTGAAGGGTCGAACATGGTGCTGCCATAATGGCCGGATATGATTATATATGCAATTGGCATTTTAAAAATGGAGGAAATTGAAGTATCATTAGCCTCTGATATATCGGTGCTTCAAGGCTTCTTATCTCACTCGGAGAAACGTAATAAGTCTGTTCACACCCATACTACCGGGCAAACGGAGCAGTTAAATGCTCCATCTACCATATTAAAATGGGTAGACAAGGCTTATCCTGTATTAAAAAAAATTTTTGATACTGCTAAAGTATAATTATTGTGCTTTTAAAGTAACTCCTCAATCCTACCCCTACAAACGACTTCCACCACATCACGTAATTTTTCCACCCTGGATATAAGGTATTCCAGTTGTTCCTGGGTGATGGTGTAGTTTTTATCATACCTTGCGCCGATATAGGCTTCCTGCAATAATTCAAAGCATTTCTTTTCGTGCGCAGTGGCGGTGGGGAAGATGCCTAAAAATTTATTGGATTGGCTGGCGCATAGACTGAGAAGCTTTTGAAGGTCATGTAGTTTTGGTTTGTAGTCTGTAAGCACTAATAAGGCGCAGTTTAGCAAGCTTTCGGTAGCTTGGTGAAGTTGGAATGCACCTTGCTTTAGCATATCCTCTTGTAGATTAAAATTAGTTGTTTTTAGAAAATCCTTCCCGCTCACAAACCACTGGTCAAAATAATCCTGCGCTATCTCCTTCATTTCCGCCTTATTAAGCGGCCTTGCATCTGCTAATTCAAACTCGCCGGAATCATATAACAATACGCCATCCTTCTTAATATCACTGAAGAAATACTGGCCTTTTTCCAGTTCCTTATTAACGCGCTGTAGTGATTCAATTATTATTGTTGGTGTGTGGGGTTTAAGCGGATGCCGAAAGCTTTTTAAGCTGTCGCTAATCTCATACCCCAGCCTTGTACCTGCCTGCCCGCAGCCCTGTTTATGCTTCTTTGTAATCACCAGGAAATCATAATCACTGGCATATTCATAGGTAGTTGTGCCTTCTTTGTACGAATCATAAACCCAATCGCCACGCGCAAACGAGCCGAACAGGATAATAAAGGCAATCTTATCCTTGTAGCTTTCCAGGATTACATCCCTTATGGCATAAATAGATGCTTCATGCGCTTTGGATTTTTTCGGGAGCTGGGTTTTCATAAAAAGGCAGATGATAATTACTTTTATAGTATAATAGTAAATACACTAATCAGCATACCGGGCAATGTTTTTATATGGGTAAACTTTCTCCCAAGGTAGCAACCGACTAGCAACCGATAATTTTTAGGAATTTTAGAAAATGCTAAGATTGGCTCTGAGATTGGTTGCGGGGGCCAGATTCCCAGCCGGGTTATAAATCCCGCATTGATTTATATGATACTGATTATTTTAACCTATCTGAAAAAGAAGTGCGGGCGGCTCAATCTTCTGGTTATAAGGATTACCCGACTTTAGAACAGGTACATAAAATCATATTTTCCATGCCAAGCAATACCGAAATAGAAAAACGCAACCAGGCATTGGTTGCATTTACGATACTTACAGGCATACGTGATGGCGCGATTGCATCCCTGAAGCTGAAGCACATAACGTTGGAGCCAGTTCGCCACTC